>WFQD01000340.1 GCA_015487265.1 Sulfurimonas sp.
CGCTAGAAGAATAAATTTATATTTCTTTTTAGGAGTCAAGGAGGAAGGGAAAAAATTTTTAAAAGTTTTAATCCCCTTTAGTCAAGTTATTGCGTTTTGGCTTAGGGATTAGAACATTGGAGGTGCTTAAATGAGCTTTGAAGTGTTGATTTTTGTAGATAAAGAGGGGTGTTTGCGACTGCGAGGAACGAGTCAGGAGCAAACGCCCCCTTGGCTATCTATAAAAAGTTTTCGGACAAATTCATACAAGGAGTGACAATATGAACAATTATGGATTAACCCCTTTTCAAAGGGAACAAGCCTTAAACAAATTACATAAAAATATTGAGTTTATGCACACTAATGGCATACAATTAGATGATAAAATCGTTACTTATGCCGATTTTGTTCAAAACTCTTACATGAACTCTAACCGATATATTGCAGAGATTCAACACAGAGCATGGAATATGTACGCTTACGCTCGTGAGCGTAACTTAGCTAACCTTATGCTTACTCTTACTTTGCCAAGTCGTTGGCACTCTCACAAAACAAATAAAAAAGGGAAACTTGTTCCAAATCCAAAGTATGCAGGGCGTCCTGTGATTACAAAAATAGGTCAATACAACATTATTAATGCTCACGTAATCGTTAAACCTCCCCTTATTGAGCCATATTTAGATTTTTCAAAAACTATCGACTATTATACGCCCCGTAATGCTTCCAAAGAGCTTTCACGACTGTTTAAAAAGCTTTTTGACGATAGAAGTTATAAAGATATAGATAAAGATGATAGATGCTATTTTCGTGTTACTGAGCCACATAAGGACGGTACACCGCACATTCACATGTCTTTATTTGTTCCTTTTGATAGAGTTGAACGCATAGAAAAAGCTTTTAAGCGTAAATTCCCACAACCGCAAGGCAAAATAGAAAAGGATATTAGAAAACCAGTTAATTATCTTATGAAATATGTTCTTAAAACTTTTGACGACCTCCGCAAGGAGCAAAATATCTCTAACCTTACTTTATGGTATCTTCATCACGGTATTTCAAGATTCTACACTTCAAAAACTTTTATAAATTTGGAAGTGTACCGCAAACTTAAAGGTGAGTACAATCTGTGTGAACTTACTGATGCGTACCGTGAGGGGCGTATTAATGTCTATTATTATAAGGGCACAGACAAATTAGCACTCATTGAAAATGAATACGGTACTTTATACACTCCAAAGCCTATAAACTATTTTGAAAAACATGATACACAAACGGAAGTACACTATAACTCTTTATTTGTTCAGCAGCCTAAAATCTCTATTGATGAGTTAAAAAAATCTAAAAGTGTTCTTTCCATTACTCCTGCCGATGTTTTTGAACATTCCCCCGTTGATTTTCAATCCCGTTTTGAATCAATTTACAAACGAAAACCACTCGACAAACCGATTGAAGTTTATTTTGATAATGAACCATACACGTATTACAAAGGTAGATTCACTAAAGTTGTAAAACAACCGTACCAAATGAGCGATTTTGAGCTTTATCAATACTATCAAAGCATAGATATCGACACAATAGACTATAAAAGATTCTTGAATACTCGAAATGAGTGTATCAAACGCAAACTTATCGATGGCGAAATAATGCCACTCGATACTAGGGTAGCTTAATGAGTTTCAAATTATATTCCGATTTGTTTTTGGACTTTAAAAAACATGAATTAAAATATAGTACTTATTACAAGTATGAAAATATTGTAAAAAGTCGTTTTGATTCATTTATGACAAAACAAATAGCGGATATAAAACCAAGTGATATAAAAAAATGGCTTTATAGTATCAATGATGTTGGAGCAAAAAGCAAACGCCATTACCTTGGTGTACTTAGTGGAATTTTTCAAGAAGCTTTGTTTGATGAAGTCATTGAACGTAATCCAGTTAAACTTGTTCGCCTCCCTAAATATGAAAAACCTATTATTACTCCATTCATTGCCGATGAAGTGCAAATGATTATGAGTACATGCAAAGATAATAATTTTCGCTACTATCTTGCTATTGCTTTTTATACTGGTATGCGTTCGGGTGAAATAATCGGATTAAAAAAAACCGATATTGATTTAAAAAACAAATTGATTAAAGTTGAACGTTCACGATGTCGTTTTGGAGAAACCACACCTAAAACAAGATATAGCGTGAGAGAATTACCTATAATTCAACTCTTAGAGCCTTATCTTATAGAATTAATGCAAAAACACGATAATGAGTATCTCTTTATTACTCAATATAAAAAACCTTACAGAGATACCAATACTTTTGTAAATAAGTTTTGGAAACCTATATTAAAAGAGTTAAATTTACCTTATAGACGTCCATACAACACACGCCACACTTATGCTACAAACATGCTTTACAATAATTTAGTATCGCCTGTGCAACTCTCACAACTTTTAGGACACGCAAACACTCAAATGGTGTTCGATGTGTATGTTAATTATGTAGAAACAAATTACAAAAACTTTGATAGGTCTATATCAATTTATCAATAGGGGTAATATAAGGGGATTTTTTTCTTTTTCTAAAACGTTCATAAAGCCCTATATTTAGGTGTTTCGTGGTGGAGAAGGAGGGATTCGAAAAAAGCTTACCCATTTCCTTCTTATAAGTATTGCAAACTTATGTCACACGTTTTACTTGTTTTTATAAGTAGTTTATATTTCCCTTTTGGTATTTCTTTATTAAAATACCAAGAAGCTGCTCCCGTGTATACTCTTTGATTTTTATTTGTTAATAATTTTACACTTGCACACATACCTGGATTAACACTTAAATTCACAAACCCATCTTCACTCGTTTCAAACACCCTTACATATTCTTTACTAGAATACTGAAACCTCGTTGTACCTCTTCCTATTGGAATTTCATAACTTCTTGTTTCTCTATTCTCTGGATAATATATGGCTTTTTTACCTTTATTGTAATGCACAATATATCTAAGTTCTGTATCTGTTTGTGGTCTTGGAAATTTTTTAGCTATTTTTTGAATTGATTTTTTGGTTCTTTTATCTAGTGTTCTTATATTACTATGTACTAAAAAATGAATATTTTTTATTTCTCCATCTTTTGTTAATAGAAAACTTACTACATTTTTTTCATCTAATTGTTTAAAATCTTTAGTTTCTTTTTGTATCTCTTTTTGCAATAGCTTTGTAGTTATGTCTTGATTGTCTAAGATATAATTTTTTTGAACTTCTGTTAAATTTATACCTTTATACAATGCTCGAATATTCTGTGTTACATTTATATTTGCATAAATGTTAATTGTAATTAGTAGTATTAGAATTTTTTTCATTATTTCCCCTTTAAATTAAATTTCCCATTACTTGCTTTTTCTTTTATTGCTTCTAATCTCTCTAAGTGTCGCCTTGTTTCTTCAATAGATTCATCTAACGCTAACCCCTGATTTATCAATCTTACTAAATCGGGTTTTTCTTTTTCCCAGTTATAGAGAGTTTTTAATGAAATTCCCATTAGTTTTGCTAGTTCTTGTTTGTTCATTTTGTAAATCTTTCATAAATATTGATAATTAAATGTAAATATTACAATTTTTTATCAATATTAAGTTATTTTTAATAATGTAAATATTACAATTTTAAAGTATTAAATATGTAATAACTACATAAAGGAGTGACAATGCAAGTAAATATCAAAGCAATAAAACGCCCAAAGCTGATAACGCCTTTCTTCAATGAAGAAATTACACCCGATAATGAGTTTTTAACTTATATCGATTGTAACTTTGCTATGACAAAAAGTAGTAAGGTCACTCCTAACGCTAATTTTATCAAACAAAACCTTAATAATGTTTTCCCGCTTCCGCATAAGTATCGGTACAGTACGGTGTAAGTCGGTAGTACTACAAGCAATGAGCCTGAACTTGTAAAAAGCTGGATTCCCCCTCTCGGTCACTCCTGAGGGGTAAATAAATGAAGTGACGTTTATTAAGAGAATTAAGACTGTGAGCCGCTGAGTGTTTTTGAGGTTATTTTTCCTCTTTTTTCAAAAAAAACTCACTCTTGCTTCTCTTAACACACATATTATAGCTTATTAAGTTCTATAAGCTCTAGGGTAAGACGTTAATGTAATAGATACGCAGTAAAACTAGGGCTTATAAAACTTAATCAGTAAAACGATTAAGTGAAATTTCAATACACACTTAAAGGAGTGACAAAATGACACTACAACTTATCGGACAACTACTTGAGGTTAAACCTACTGAGTACGAAAATAAAAACACACATAAGGTAACTTATGGTACTCAACTTACTATTCTTTTTGATGGTATTGACGAAGAGGGATATCGTAACGTTTCTGCTGAAACTGTGCAAGTTGATGAGGATTATCGTGATATTTTAAGAGATAAAATAGGTACTTATATAGCCTTGTCTTACTCTGTTACCCAAACAAAAAACGGCACTTTAGTTTATCCTGACCGCTCTATGCCTGTGCTTGAGCTTAAAGGCAATCCTCTTGATTATTCAAAATTCAAAAAAGAGAAAAAATAAGGGTTTTTCCCTTATTTCACTAAAAGGGCAAATAATGAAACGTAACGCATTTACAATGATTGAGTTAATTTTCGCAATCGTTATTATAGGTGTTTTGGCTTCTGTTGCACTTCCTAAGCTTATAGGAACTCGGGACGATGCTAAAAGTGTTAAAGAGATTACTAATTTACGCACTGCTGTAAATGAAATATACTCAAAACTTTTACTAGGTCATACTGTCACAAGTGCTGATTATGCTCCACTAAATTGTTTTACTGTAAACATTGATGATGTCAATAAAACGGTATCTTTTTCACCAAGTAGCAATAATGAGCCTTATTGTGTTAAAGCTCGTAATGATGCTAATGAAAGTGGATTAAGTAATAGTTTTACTTATTAGTTGTTCTTGATAGCTTCGCACTGAGTAGCCGTAATCTATTCAATGCGGAGTTATTACGGAACCCGCAAAAAATCTTTATTTCAAAAGGGGGAACTTATGAAGTTCTTGTTAGATGATTTTTGCAAACTTAATAAGATTGAGTTAGGTAAAAAATAGTTATGAAAACTTATTTTATTTTAGTTAAACATTATACAGATGAGTTTTGTAACGGTCATTCTGATTTCATTCCTATTTCTTCTGCAAAATTAGATGATGCAGAGATTATTTTAGAAGAATCTTTAAGTTCTTTTTTTGATAATAAAGAAAATTATTCTGATATTTCTGCAGATGTTTATCGTGTTAGTGGCTTGAACTCTTATGGTTTATTAAAGTGGCTTAAACGTTCGGGTTAATTTTCGCAATCGTTATTATAGGTGTTTTGGCTTCTGTTTCATTAAAGAGATTTAGTTTTTCTTGATAGCTTCGCACTGAGTAGCCGTAATCTATTCAATGCGGAGTTATTACGGAACCCGCAAAAATTTTATTTCCAAAGGGGGAACTCATGAAGTTCTTGAAAACTCTTAAAGCTAAATTTATGGCTTTCTTAGGTCTTGCTGCTATTGGTTCATCTAACGCAATGGCTGCTGTTACTGTTGACCCAACTACTGGCGTTTTAAGTGGTAACATTGATACTGCTATGTATTCTTCTGGTATTCCAATCGTAATTGGATTCATCGCTTTTACACTTGGTGTGACTGCTGTTATCTCTTTACTACGTAAGGCAAGATAACAAGGGGGCTTTTTTGCCTCCTAAAAAGGTTTTATTATGCTTCCTATCGATAATAACTCAATACTTGTTATAAATTCCATATTAGCTGTTTTTATTAGCTCTATTTTCTTTGTTTATGGTGTTGAAAAACTCATCGATTTATTCAAGAAGGCAAGAACATGAAAAAAGTATTTTTAATCATAAACTTATTAGTGTTAAATTCATACGCTGTGGGTTTTACTGTAATAAGTGTCACAAATGATTCGGCTTTTAATTATTTTGCTTCTTTAATGATATGGCTTTTAATTATTATCTCTCCTGCTTTTTTGCTATTTTCTCTTATAAAGTATGCTAGAAAGGTTTTATAATGCGTTACCTTATAATTTCTTTCGCTTTGTTCACTTCTTTGAACGCTTCCATGCTTTTAGATAAATCTTATCCTATATGTATTGAGGATTTTTACGTCAAAGGTGGAAAGTTATATTATTTAAAATCATCTAGTAATACATGGGGAAATACATCATCAAATTATATGGTTAAAAACATTTATTATGGATATGTTTTTAATTCTTCTTCTGGTTCATGCTCTCCAAATAATACTTATAAACAAGCTATTAGTTTGGGTTTAGATTATTTTCAATTTAATTTTTTAATGGCTCTTACTGGTTTACTTTTTGGTTTGATGCTTTTTTATTTTATAGCTAGTGTTTTGGTGGGTATTTAAGATGATTCGTTTATTATTATTAATTTATTTTATTTTTGCTTCTCCTATTTTTGCTAATTGTATTCAAGCTAATGACGGTAATTATTATGACAATTCTAGTGTTATAAGTACTACTGGCGGTTTTTCTTGGGTTGTTAATAATTGTTCTGGCTGCACTATTGATGGTGTTGTTAATTGTACTGGTGGGCAAACAAGAAACATTGGTTCTACTGGGCAATTAACATGTATTGTTGGTAATAACTATATTGCTTATAATTTAAAACCATGTTCACCTATTCCAACTTGTACTTATCCGCAATTTTTAGATGATACTAATACTACTTGCGTTTTGCCAACTCTTGTTTCACAACATGGTATCCCCGACATTCCTTCTGCGTATGTTTACGACTATGCAAACGGATACACACAAATTTGCGGTACTGATACTCAAACTTGTTCCACTTACGACCCCGATGGAAATATTATGCCTTCTAATATTCCCATTAATGGTGTTACGTATGATACTTTAAGCGATAAGCAAACACATCAATTTATCTCTATTGGTGGAACTATATTAACTGCAACCGCTACGGGTATCGCTATTGTTGGTTCTGGTGGTTTGGCTACTCCTGCTGTTGTTGCCACTTCTGGAACTGTTGCGGTTCATGCTGGTTTAGCTACTGCATCAAATCAATTTTTAGGTTTTACTCCTTATACTGTTATTACTCCTGAAAATGATAATTTACCTAACACACCTCAAGGTATAAAAGTTGATTTAGGTTCTATTGATTTTAGTCAAGATGCTACTAACGTTGCAGTAACTCAAGATGACGTTAATTTAGTTAGAAAACAGATTCAAGATGAAAACACTAAGGCATGGGCTGAGTTTACTCAATGGAAACAGACTAATCAAATTGAGCTAACTAAACATGCTCCTGACGGTTCAACTGTTACATATAAAATGGACAACCCTTTTCAAAATCCGCCCGTAACTAATGATTTAACATCACAAAATAATCCCATTTTATCTAATGTTACTGTAACTAAAAAAACTGCCGATATTGTTAATAGTGATGGAACTATTACTAAGGGTTCTGTTGAAACCACTACATCATCTTACGACCCGTATCACAGTAGTTGGGCTACGCAAACACATTCTTTCACAACTGGTTCACGCACTTCTTCTTTTGTTGGTTCTGATTCATCTGTTAAATCTACAAATACTTCAACTTCAAGTGATGGGAACATTACTACTGTTACAACTTCTACGGGAAGTGCTGATTATTCTCCTATAACAAGCAGATTAGACCAACAAATAAATCAAAATAAAAAACTCAATGATAATGTAGATAGTTTAGTCGCTGGTTTAAATGGTTACGATTCCCCTGAGGATATGAAAAAAGGTAATAAGCATAAGTTAGATTCTAATTTGAGTTTACCTGATTACGGAAGTTTAAGCACTTTATATGACGATGCTACTGCAAAATTTGATGAGTTTAAAACACTTGTTCAAGGTGGTGTGCAAAATAATCTTCAAGGGGGTATAGTTTCTTCTTGTGCTTATTCTAACACTATCGATGGTTATGGAATGAGCATTCCTGTATCTTATGACCCTTGTCAAGTTATTGCTCCTTATTATGATACGCTTTACGCTATTTGGTATTTTCTTTTTCTTGTTACTTTTTTGGCTTTTTTCATCAAATTAGCTTTTATGTTAAGAGGGGGTAATTAATGCCTTTAGTTGCTGCTGTTCTTGCTTGGTTAGTTGAAAAAATTGGTGCTAAATCTTTTTTTGTTGCGACACAATTTGCTGGTTCAACTGCTTTTATAACTGCTCATGCTATTGCCCTTTATTATATGGCACAATTTTTAATTTTTGTTTATAATCAATATAACGA
>WFQD01000341.1 GCA_015487265.1 Sulfurimonas sp.
ATTAACTTACTCTACCCAACAATAAAACTAAGCAGGAAAAATTTTCATATATATTATCGCTTAAACTATTTTTAATGTTCAAACATTAATTTTCCATTCCATTTTATACTACATCCATCATTATAGTTTGTATTGATGGTTATTACGCCATCGCATTTTGTATTTGACTTAAATAAAGTAGCATTTGCACAACCATTACTGATAGTAAAATTGTCTAATGAAAAATCTTCATTTTCCAACGGAGCATTTGAACTTTTGAGAGTAAATACTATATCAATATTACAATTGCTTCCTACTGTACAAGCTGTCGCATCAACTTTACTATCTATACCATTGCCCCATAATTTTTTTCTTATAGATACACCGGTTCTATTTTCATCATAAGAATTAACATAAAGATATACATCTTTTCCTACCATATATGAAGGGTATCTGAGTCTAATCTCTTTCATTCCTCCAGTATTTAAAGTATAAGTATTGTCATCACTATCAAAGTCTATCAGTTTAACTTGTTTCTCACATATATCATATCTTTTTTCGTTACCTACTACAAAAGTCAAGCCATCCGTATCTTCTCCGTTATAAGGTTTGCTAAATTTTAATGTACTGTTATTCTCTATATCATCAACAATCCATCCTCCAAGATATAATGGATTTATTTTGTTTTCTTGTGATAATACTACAACACTATCATGATAAGCTACATTGCTAAAATCAAAAGAGGCATCCGTCAAACTAAATAATGCACTATCTAAACCTCTGCTGATTTTGCCTCCATTTTCTACATACAACTCTTCTCCATTTGCATCTTTATCAAGAGCATTTACAGCTCCTAAATATATAGTACTACCTTCCTTAGCGGGATTGCCGTATTTATCTACTGCATGAACAACATAAGTATCATAAAAAAACGGACTTTCAAAAGAGGTATCTTTATATACTATAGATATTGAACTTGGAGAACCTCCTATAATTGTGATAGGATAATCACTTTGTATATCCACATTTTTTTCTCCATCAAATATGTTGGCATCAATATGAATGGTATCAACTCCTGCTATAGTTTTAGTATATACATCAATGTTGTTTCTTGCATTTTTACTGTATGAGTATGTGAAAATATCAGAATTGCTCGCAAAAGAAATAAGCTTTTTTTCAAAAGTAACAGTTACATTATTGATATTGGTATCGTCTATATATGTTAAATTATCATCTTGTTTTACTATACTTATGCCAATTGATTCTTTTTGATCAATAGAAAATGAATCATTTAAAGATAGATTGACATTATATTTGTTAGCATAATTTATACTATTAATATTAAAAGATATTATTTGTGACTTTTTTATAGTTTCATTGTCGATATCAGCAATAACAGTTATTTTTATATCTCCTTGCCCACTATCTTTTCCTTTTATTGCGAATTGTTTATATGGCAATAAAGTATATGTTAAATTATTTACTTCATTGCCTTTATCATCAATTAATACAATTTTTGAACTGTCTAATGTCTGTATATCTACCTCCTTTACATCAATATCTTGCAATTGTGCTGTATTTTTTAAAATTTGATAAGTAAGTGTATTGGTTTCTTGCGTGGTTATGTTTGAAGGATTATTTACTTTGATATTGGTAGAATTATATATACTTAAAAGAGCAGTATTATCATACTTTACATCATAAATAAAATTATCATTTTGTGATACTCCGTTATAAAATTTTGTAGTTTTTATACCATTTAACTTTACTTCATCCAAGGCATAACATTCACCAGAAATAGTCATTTTAAAATCAATAAGATTGTCAGATGTTACATCTAAATTAGTTGGTAAATTATCTGATATGACTTTGCAACCGCTACCTGCAGGTAGAGTAAAATTTAATCCTGTCAAAACAACACTATTTATACCCTGAAGATTGGACATCATTGAATCTAGACTTAATGTACCTGAGACTACAATATTACCGCTACTATCTCCTGTGGCAATAGGTTTTGACAAAATTGAAGTTTTAATAGAACTTCCCCCACCACCACAACCTAAAAAATTGATTATTACCATTCCACTTACAAAAATATTTAAGAGTAAATTTCTCATTTTATAA
>WFQD01000342.1 GCA_015487265.1 Sulfurimonas sp.
ATTGCATTGCTAGTCTATGCTTTAATGCAGCAGAAGCAGCAACACAGAGAAAAATATTTGCAGATTTGTTTGCCACTGTTGAAATTATGGTAGAATTGGAAAGTTAGAATTAGAGTTCTGGTTGATTTTTTGGTTTTTCAGGACTGACTAATTAATGATGGAGCATAAAGCATGAATGAAATGTACAGTATGGGACTCTCTATTCACTCCCTTGGAACAGTTGTTTTGTTGGGGGTATTGGTACTTAATATTGTGATGATACAACAAGCGATTGCTTATGAACCGTATAAACGACTCCATAGTATATTTTTATTACCACTCACAGCAACAATTTTAGGTGTTTCCTTGTTTACAGGGGTAATTATGATGGCTGCAAAGCATTTAGAGTTTACTTTGGAAAATCTTGTGATGATAGGTATTTCACTTGTTTTGATTTTTTTAGAGAACAAACGCAGTAAGGTTTTACAAAGCTATAAAACTTTTGGTGTGAAGATTTTAACTATAGAGATAGGGCTTGTGCTTGTGATTTCGCTTTGGATGTGGTTGTCATGATGTATCTTTTCAATGAAAACGCAGGCAAAGAGCATTTAGTTCTCAAGGGCGAAACACACAAATACCTTGTGAAAGTGCTCCGTCACAGTGTAGGTGACATGCTGCATTTGAGAAATAAAGCATCTATAGAAAATTTGCATTTGTATGAAATAGTGAGCATAGAGGGACGAAGTTTAGAGCTGCAGTTACTCTCAATCACTCTGAGTGAAATTAAGCCTTCAAAAAATTTACATATTGCATGGTGTGTGATAGAGAGTAAGTCTATAGAAAAAATGCTCCCAAGCTTAAATGAAATAGGGGTGGGTCGTATCTCTTTTATCTATTGTGAAAGAAGTCAGAAAAATTTTAAACTTGATTTTAAACGATTTGAACGTATTTTAGAAGCTTCTATGCAACAATCAGGACGAACACAGATGATGGAGCTAGACACATACAAAAATCTACAGCAGTTTATAGAAAAATTTCCAGATACTAAAGTATTTGATTTTAGTGATACAGTGTTACAAGGCGAGAGTCACTTTGAACATGTACTTGTAGGGTGTGAAGGGGGATTTTCCAAAGCAGAAAAAGAGTTTTTACAAGCCCAAGATGTTTTTCGGCTTGATACCCCAATGATACTGCGCTCAGAGAGTGCAGTGATGGCAGTAGCAAGTAAGATTTTACTCTAAGCTAAAAGGAGATAACTTACAGCAAATGCAAGTGCAGCTGCAACAATAAATGAAATACCAAACATTAAGGCTGAAATAACTTTAATAACAGGTTGGTAAGTCCATTTGACAAGTAGAATAATAAGTGATCCTACAAACGCAGGAATAAATGTGTATGCCATGATATGCACAAGCCCAAATCCATTCGGAAGAAAAAGAAAGTTGGCAACACCAAGGTCAGCCGCAAAAATAACAATGACATGCATTACCATATAACGAACTGTTCCAAGTTCACGAATACACTCTGTAGGTTTTCGCTCTTCTGTAAAGAGCCCTTTCATATCTGAAAAATTTGCATTTTTCAAAGACTTTTCTTCAAATGTGATAAACACGAGGAGTGCAACAACAAACGCAACAACGATTAAAATAAGCATAGTACCCATGGGATTTCCTTTTTATGTTATATTAAAAATTATTATATCATAAACTAGGCTTAATATAAGATAAAGTTCTCATTTAGCTATTTAAATTTGGATTAAAAAAAGTAAACCTATTTTTTCCTGCTACTTTTGATTTATACATCATATTGTCTGAGCCAATTAAAAGTGATTCTGTATCTGTACCATCTTCTGGATAGAGGCTTATGCCAATGCTTGTGGAGAGTTGAAGAGAATGCTCATCTATTTCTAAGGGTTGCTGAATTTTTTTTCTAATTTTTTCAGCGAGGGTTTGAATGCTCTCTTTTGAATGGATATTTTTGACGATTAAGGTAAATTCATCTCCTGAGAGTCTTGCGAGTATATCATTTTCTCTACATGACTCACTAAACCTTTGTGTCATGGCTTGAAGCACTTTATCGCCCATAGCATGCCCATAGGTGTCATTCACTTGTTTAAAGTGGTCAAGATCCATAAAAAAGAGTGCAAATTTTTCTTGATTGCGTTTAGCATCTTTGATGGTTTGTGCAAGCCTATCCATAAAAAGGGCTCTATTTGGTAAGCCTGTGAGGTAGTCAAAATGTGCTTTTTTATCGAGCTGTGCATTACTCTCTTGTAAGGCTTGAGAAAGTTCTACATGTTCTGTAATATCTGTTGCTGTTTCAATAATACCTGTACAGTTATTATTTTCATCAAAGAGTGGTGAAGCTGAAAGTTTTACAAAATGGTTTGTCCCATCGGCTTTTTTATGGTTATGGAGTACATCGACAGCTTTTTTACTTTGAAGGACTTTTTCTAGCGGACAAGTATGCTCCGCCCCATCGCATGGAGTATTTCTATAGTGTGATATTTCGTAGCATTTAGGATTATTGTTGTCCATAAATGTTCTACCAATGAGGTCTTTCTTGCGTGCTGCATTCATCATAGAGACAGAGTAATCATTGTTGATAACCATCATAGGATTTGGCATACTATCTATAACCGTTTGAAAAAATGCACGTTCTTTTTGTAGTTGGAGTGATGCTTCTTTCTTTTTTGTAATGTCTATAATGAAGCCATACAGCTTCTCAGGTTTACCCACCTCATTTTTACCAAGTGTCACAATATCTAAAACCCAAATGACACTGCCATCTTTTTTGAGCATTCTATACTCCATAAAATGGTCTTTACCATCGAGGGTACAGTTTGTACAGTAATTTGCATTATATTCTCTATCTTCTGGATGCAACATCTGTTTCCATGATTCAAAATCTTGCCAATCTTGGGCAGGGTAACCGAGCATATCATCAGAGTTTGCAGAGATACAGGTGAATTTATCTGCATGCAAGTCAAATTCCCAAGCAACTCCATGAATATTATCAAGAAGGTTGCGTACACTTTTAGATTTTGTTGCATTTTCATGAATGAGGGTTATGAGTTCATCTTTGCTGAGAGTATGTAAATTTTGAGTATTTTTGTACATATTGTTTCCTGTGAATTCCCGATTTTTAATTGTAGCACAAATTGATAAAAAAAGATAATTTTTATTCAAAATTCTTATAATTGATTAAGCCTCATAAAAAAATAATAATTATTTCGCTATAATTGCATTTCTAAAAATCTGCCCCCATACGGATTTAAAAAACTATATAGATATACGTACACACGACGTGTATCAAAAGGCAAAAAAATGAAAAAAGATTTACACCCTAACTTTGTAACGTGTACAGTAACATGTGCATGTGGAAACACTTTTGAGAATAAAGCGGCTCAAGATACACTAAGAATTGACATCTGTAATGAATGTCACCCATTTTTTACTGGTTCTGAGCGAATGGTTGATACTGCTGGACGTATTGAAAAATTTAATGCACGTTACGCTAAAAAGTAATCTTTAAGATTTGCTTACTCTTGTTCCAACTCCGATTGGAAACATTGGCGATATGTCACTTCGAGCTATTGAAGCTCTGAGTGGTGCCGATACTCTCCTCTGTGAAGATACCCGTGTCACAAAAAAACTCATCCATATTTTAAAAGAACGCTACCAAACATCTTTTAAAGAAAATCAAGAATTTATCTCTTTACACTCTCATAATGAACAAGCTTTTGTTGAAAAACTAGAACCCTCTTTTTTTGAGCAGAATGTTGTTTATGCAAGTGATGCAGGAATGCCCGGTGTGAGTGACCCGGGGCAGGCACTTGTGGCATATTGTTTGCGAGAGGGACTCTCTTATGATGTCCTCCCCGGTGCAAACGCAGTGCTCACAGCTTTTGTTGCAAGTGGTTTTGAGCAAACACAGATGCTCTTTTTGGGGTTCTTAGACCACAAAGGCAGAAGCCGAAATGCAGGACTCCTTCAAGCACTCCATAATGGTTTTACAACAATTCTTTATGAATCACCACACCGATTAGAAAAACTCCTTTTAGAAATAGCCGCCGAGGCACCCTCTCGAGAACTCTTCTTAGCCAAAGAACTCACAAAAAAATATCAAAAATATCTTCGAGGCAGTGCGAGTGAAATTTTGCAAGCTTTGGATGGTAATTTTCGTGGAGAGTGGGTTGTTGTGATTCGTGCAAGTCAAGCACAAAATGACTCAGCGATTACGCAAAATGACATTTTAGCACTTGATATTCCAAAAAAAATGCAAGCAAAACTCATTAGTAAAATTACAGGGGAAAATACAAAAGTTTGTTATCAAAGACTTTTATCGCTCTCTCAAGAGTAATCTTTAGATTTTTTAGGTAGAATACTTGTCATGTTAATTTATGCAAAACAACCAATTTACTATTTGATAAACAAATACCCGCAGAAAATCAAAAAACTCTATTTAGCTAAAGAGATAGAAAAAAAAGAGTACTCTCGTTTGATGAAAATGGGTTTTGAAATAAAACGCATTCCAAATGAGGCTGCACAAAAAATGTGTAAAAATGCTTCACATCAAGGCTTCTTGGCAGAGGTCGATGCTATAAACTTGCAACCCTATGATTTTTTCTTTGAGAAAAAGTTTGTTTTAATCCTTTCTGGTTTGACTGATATTGGCAATATTGGGGCGATTGTTCGGAGTGCTTATGCCCTTGGTGTCAATGCCATTGTAGCTTGTGGTGTGAAATCACTCCCTTTAGAACATATTGTGCGTACAAGCACAGGGGCTTTATATGATATGCCTTTTGCAATTGAAAATAATATTCATGATGTTTTAAATGATTTTAAAATGTCTGGGTTTACATCATATGGTGCCGATATGAGTGGGCAAGATATTCGAGAAACTCGGATTGATAAGAAAAAAGTGCTGGTTTTAGGAAGCGAGGGAGAGGGCTTATCTGCACGTGTCATTTCAAAGCTTGATTGCCCTGTAAGTATAAAAATGAAACATGATTTTGATTCACTCAATGTAAGTGTAGCAGCAGGAATTTTAATGGATAGGATGCGTTCATGAACAAAGATTTAAAAAAACTTAAAACCTTAGGGGCTCAAAAAATACATGAAGATACCCATATCGCACTCAGCTATGTGCAGAGTATGTTACATGCAAGTTTTGAGGGTTTAACACAAGTACAATTTCTTGGGTTTGTTTCTATTTTGGAGCGGGAGTACAATCTTGATTTATCGACACTCAAAGCAAGAGGTATGAGCTATTTTGCAGAGGAGCAAAGTGATGAAAAAAAAGTTTTTATAGCTCCTGAGAAAAAACCAAACTTTACAGCTTTATATGTTGTGATTGTTTTGATTATATTCTCTTTAGCTGTGTATGTAAGCTATGATTATAAACAAGAAACAGAAAGTGAAAAAACTATTAACAATCATACTATTGAGGATGTACAGAAAAAAATCTTAGTCAAAGAAGAAAAAGCACCGCTTGTTGTTGTCGCTGAGCAAAATCTTACAGTAGAGAGAGTAGAACAAAATGTATCGAGTGATATAAATAGTTCTCGCGAAACAAATACTTCTGATGAAGAAAATACTTCAATTAAAAATGTGTCAGAAAAGAAAATAGCTGTTGTTGAAAAAGCACCTGTCGTAGAAAAAAAAGAGCCTGCACTCCAAGTAACACCACTCATTATAAAACCAAGAACGAGGGTTTGGATAGGGTATATCAACCGTACAGACCATAAAAAGCGCCAAGCGATTGTAACAAAGATTTTAACACTTGATGGCAATAAAGAGTGGTTGCTTGCTTTAGGACATGGCAATGTCAATATTGTGCTTAATGGAAATACAAAAAGATATGCCTCCCCTCAGAGTATCCGTTTTCTTTACAAAAATGGTAAGCTCAAAAAATTAAGCATTGCAGAATTTAAAAAATTAAATAATGGACGCCTATGGTAAAGAGTCTTTTTGTTCTTTTTTTAGTGTTCGCTTTCGCTTTTGGTGATGTTTTTGAAGATACAGAGGAAAATCTCCTCTCACAAAAAATAGAGTCTCTTGTAGGGGCGAGTACTTATGCGAAGAAACATAACTTTATTAATGTTATTTTTGATCCGCAGTCCTCTTTTTATAAAAATGATAAAGTAGATAGTATAAAGGTTGTGAAAACTTTAAAAGAGAATGGCTTACTTGCTCTTTTTTTTCAAACCCCACAGGAGCTAAAACTCCATTTTAAAACCAGTGGAGCCCCACTTTTTTTTGTGAAAATTATGAGTGATACCTTGCGAAATATAGGCTATTATCGTTATGTGACAACTTCATCTTCACTTGATGCTTCTGCGTTTACTTGGAATATTGCATTAACAACAGAGTATGCCACTGACCCACTCATTTTACAAAATGAGTTAAAAAAGTCGGGTGCTTTTATAAGTGATATTACAAGAGAGTCATTGAGTGAGTGGACATATACCATTAATATGAGTCATGCATATCTCAATGTAACCCATCTTAAAGATGCAGAGGAAGTAGCCTTAAGGCACTCACTTTATGCTCATTGGCTCGATTGTTCATCTATTGATACGTTGAGTATAAAAAGCACGAGAAGAAATTATTGGCATCCTTATATAGCCTTTTATGATGCCTCTTTGCACCTTTTAAAAGTCATCAAAAAAGAGACAAAACATGCTCGATTTACAGTAAAAATTCCCCTAGAAGCAAAATATATTAAAATTTCGGACATGTATACTTTGAAAAATATCAAAGATGCATTGGTGCTTACCCCCAAAGGCATACGATAGATTAAACATTTTTAGCTAAAATAGCAATAATAATTTAGTTAGGACTGATAAAAATGTTTGATGAGATAAAATTTAACAGAGTTGAGAGACTTCCAAAGTATGTTTTTGCAGAAGTGAATGACATAAAAATGAAAGAACGCCGTGCAGGCAAAGATGTTATTGACTTTTCAATGGGAAATCCTGATGGTGATACACCAGAACACATTCGTGAAAAACTCGTTGAATCAGCCCAAAAAACAAAAACGCATGGGTATTCTGTCTCTAAAGGTATCCCCAAACTTTTAAAAGCTATCGCCGATTGGTATGAACGCCGTTATAACTGCGTTTTAGACCCTGAGACAGAGTGTGTAGCAACGATGGGTTCAAAAGAGGGCTATGCGCACCTTACTTATGCTATCACAAACCCCGGGGATGTTGCGGTAGTTCCAGACCCAACTTACCCTATTCATGAGTACTCTTTCATTTTAGCAGGTGGAAATGTTGTTAAGTTTGGTATAGAGTTTGATGAAGATTATAAAGTAGATGAGGATAAGTTCTTTGAGAGTTTAGAACGAGTCTTTAAAGAGTCTTCCCCAAAACCAAAATATGTACTTGTCAATTTCCCACACAACCCTTCAACAGCAACAGTAACTCCAGAGTTTTATGTGCGTTTAGTGGCTATGGCAAAAGAGAAAAGATTTTATATCATCTCTGATATTGCATATGGAGACATCACTTTTGGTGGCTATAAAACACCTTCTATCATGGCAGTTCCAGGGGCAAAAGATGTAGCCGTAGAGTCTTTCACCCTTTCTAAGTCATATAACATGGCAGGCTGGCGAGTAGGTTTCTTCGTAGGAAATCCTAAACTCATCGGTGCTCTGCAAAAGATAAAATCATGGCTTGATTACGGTATGTTTACCCCTATTCAAGTAGCAGCAACAGTAGCACTCAATGGTGATCAACAGTGTGTGCAAGATATTACAGACAAGTACGATCACCGTCAAGATGTTCTCATAGAAGCATTTGATCGAGCGGGTTGGCACATACGAAAAAATCAAGCAAGTATGTTTTCATGGGCAAAAATCCCAGAATGTGCAGCACATTTAGGCTCTTTAGAATTTTCTAAACGCTTACTTACTGAAGCAGGTGTTGCAGTGGCTCCCGGAGTTGGTTTTGGCGCGTATGGCGAGGGGTATGTGCGTATAGCTCTTATAGAAAATGACAATCGTATCCGCCAAGCGGCAAAAAATATCAAACATTTTTTAAAACAGTTTGATTGTGAAGGTAAAAAATAGATGATTAAAGTTGGAATAATTGGTGTTGGAACAGTAGGGACAAGTGTCGCGGAGATTTTACGAGATAATGCAGATGTGATTTCTGCTCGTGCGGGTGTGGACATTGTTGTAAAAAGTGGTGTTGTGAAAAATCTTTCTAAAGAGAGAGGTTTAGACATTATCATTACAGATAATGTGGATGATGTTTTAAACGATGATGAGATAGACATTGTTGTTGAACTTATGGGCGGAGTAGATGAGCCTTTTGAGGTTGTTAAAAAGGCATTAAACGCAGGTAAAGCTGTGGTAACTGCGAACAAAGCACTTTTGGCATACCATCGTTATGAACTTCAAGAAATAGCACAAAATATTGCATTTGAGTATGAAGCTTCTGTGGCTGGGGGAATCCCTATCATCAATGCCTTGCGTGATGGGCTTTCAGCAAATCATATAGAATCTATTATGGGTATCATGAATGGAACTTGTAACTATATGATGACAAAAATGACGAATGAAGGTGTGAGTTATGATGCTATCTTAAAAGAGTCTCAAGAGTTAGGGTATGCAGAGGCAGACCCTACTTTTGATGTCGGTGGTTTCGATGCGGCGCATAAACTTCTCATCTTAGCTTCTATTGCTTATGGCATTGACGCGAAACCTGAAGATATTCTCATAGAAGGCATTGATAATGTAAGAAGTGAAGATATTGCCTTTGCCAAAGAGTTTGGGTATGCCATTAAACTCCTCGGAATTGCAAAAAAAGATGGCAATGAAGTAGAGCTTCGTGTTCATGCGGCTCTTATAAAACAAGAAGAGATGATAGCGAAGATTGATGGTGTGATGAATGCCATTTCTGTTGTGGGTGATAAAGTGGGTGAAACACTTTACTACGGAGCAGGTGCAGGTGGCGATGCCACGGCTTCTGCTGTGGTTGCTAACATCATAGATATTGCTAGAAGTGGTAAATCAACCCCAATGCTCGGCTTTAACCGCCCAATGGAAGGGAGTCAGCTTAGCCTTAAACCAAGTGCAGATATTATCTCAAAATACTACTTACGAGTCAATGTTTCAGACAAGGCGGGTGTTTTAGCAAAACTCACGAAAATCTATGAAACACACAATATTTCCATCGAGACGATGTTGCAACGCCCATCACAAAATGAGAGTGCAAATCTTCTCATTTCTACACATGAAGCCAAAGAAAGCGATATTCAAGCGATGATTAATGAGCTTGAAGCACTTGACTTTGTCAATGCTCGTCCTGTGATGATTCGAATAGTATAGGGTTTATGAAAATCCTCATTACAGGAGCAAGTTCTGGTCTCGGGGCTGAGTTTGCTCGCCAGTATGCAAGTTTAGATAATGAACTTGTGCTTCTCGCACGCCGTGAGCAAAATCTGCTCGCCTTACAAAATGAACTCCAAAAGAGTTGCAAAAATGTCGAAATAGTTCCCGTCGATGTCACAGACTTTCCCACCCTACAAGCCAAAATTAAAAAAATACAAAATATAGATATGGTCATTTTAAATGCAGGCATTTCGCTTGGGCATAAAGGGGACATTCCTAGCATTGCACAGTTTCAAAATCTTTTTGATGTGAATGTTCTCTCCGCTCATGCAATCTTGGAAATTTTATTGCCACAGTTTCGAGATAAACGCAGTGGTACAATAGTTTTTATCTCCTCCTTAGCTTCGCTTTTTTCTATGCCCACTTCTAAAGTGTATTCTGCTTCAAAGCGGGCTGTTAATGCTTATGCAGAGGGGGTGCGCTATAAGTATAAACCCTATGGTGTCAAGGTTATTACTCTTTTACCAGGCTTTATAAAAAGTGAAATGACAGACAAAAATGAGTTTACAATGCCTTTTATCTTACAAACGCAAGAGGGTGTGAAGCGGATGAAGCAAGCAATAGAGAAGGGTAAAGAGTTTTATGCTTTTCCCTTTAGATTTTACTTAATCATCCGCTTTGTAAATCTGCTTCCATCCCTTTTAAGAGAGAAGATTGTACACTACAGAAAATAGTTTTAGGATAACTTGATGGAAAATATAGAAACAATCGATAGTGTATGTGCCTACTGTGGTGTTGGCTGTGACATCGCCGCTCATGTAGATACCAAAGAGAATAAAATCAAAAAGATTTTTGCACATCCCGATGGTGTTGTTTCTCAAGGAAACCTCTGTGTTAAGGGAAAATATGGCTATGATTTTGTGGATGCAGAAGATCGCCTCAAAACACCGCGCATTAAAAAAAGCTTTTTAGCAAAAAATCCTGCCATCAAAAATGCCATTGCTTCCAATCTCACGGACTTCGATGCGACTTGGTATGAGACGGATTTAGAGAGTGCAACTACGGCTGCAAGTATGAAGCTCAAAGAGATTCAAGCAGAGTATGGCAGAAAAGCTGTTTGTTCTTTAGGCGGTGCGAGAAGTTCATGTGAAAGTGCCTTTTTCTTCCAAAAATTTACCCGTGAAACCCTCAACTCTCCGCATGTAGATAACTGTGCAAGAGTGTGTCACTCCCCATCACTCAAGGGAATGCGCATGACTATCGGTGAAGGAGCAGCGACAAACCCATACAATGACATCTATAACTGCGAATTTATGGTTGTGTTTGGTTCTAACACGACAGAAGCCCACCCTATCATCGCTAACCGTATGCTCGATATGGCACGCAAACATGATAATCTTGCTACCTTTGATGTGCGTGAAATTAAACTGCATCGATTTTCAAAGTACAAAGCAATCATCCCGCATGAAGCGAATTTACTTGTGCTCAATATGCTTGCTTATGTCATCATAGATGAAGAACTCTATAGCGAAGATTTTATAGCCGATAGAACCAAAGGTTTTTTAGAATTTAAAGCAAAAATTTTAGCAGACCCCTATGCAAATCCAAACTTTTTTAAAGAGATTGAAGGTTATGAGTACTTGGCAAAAATGATTCCAAAAATTGCTCGTGAGTATGCTTTGAAAAAGTCTATGATATTTTGGGGACTTGGGATTACAGAACATACAGATGGCTCCTATGCAGTTATGGCTATCACTCACTTAGCCTTGATGACAGGTAACATTGGTAAACCAGGGGCAGGGTTGATGCCACTCCGTGGGCAAACAAATGTACAAGGGGTTTGCGATATGGGAATGCTTCCATACTATGCTCCTGATTATCAAACACCAAAAGAGATAGGTTTGATGACACCGCAACTTGTTGATGGAATGATAGAAGGAAGCATAAAAGCCGTTTTAAACATCGGTGAAGATTTAACGCACATTCACCCAAATCTCAACAAAATCACCAAAGCTTTTGATAACTTAGAGCTTATTTTTGTGCAAGAGTTGTTTATGACGGACATCGCAGAACGTGCAGACATTGTCGTGGGGGTGAAATCAGCTTATGAGAAAACAGGGGTTTATGTCAATGCCATGCGCAGACTTCACCTCTCACAACCTTTAGTACAATCAGATTTGCCAGATGATTGGGAAGTCCTTAAACTTCTTGATAACAAAATGGGAGGCGATGCTTCATACGAGTCAAGTAAGGATGTATGGGAAGATGTGCAAAAAACAGCCTATAGACGTTTTTCAGGTGCTGATTATCATCGCTTAGAAAAACATAGAAAACGCGGACTGCAATGGCCAGTACACACAGAAGATACCCCGATTTTACATCAGCTCGATTTTAGAACAGAGGATGGTTTAGGGTCTTTTCATTACCAACAGTATAAGCTTCGTGGCATGGTAGAAGAGATAACAAACAAACAACTCACAGGGTATCACTTAACGACAGGAAGGGCACTACAACACTATAACAACTCTGCACAAACAAAATATACACAGAGTTTGAATAAACGCTATTCTGAGGATATTTTACTGGTGCATCAAGATGATGCTGCTGATTTCACAAGTGAAAAAGTGATTTTAAAAACGCAGTATGGACAAACAAACCCAATTAAAGTAAAATTTACAGAGAAAGTAAAACCAAAAACACTCTATGCAACTTTCCATTATGCCGACACAAAACTCAACAACATTTTCGGAGATAAAAGTGATGAGTTGATTTTAACGGCTGCATTTAAGTCGATTCAGGTTGAGGTTATCAATAGTTAAAGAGGGTAAAATGAAACATTTTAATGTGCAAGTTAAGCAACTCGATTATATTTATAACAATGTAAGCAATGCTTTAATGGCACTCCTCTTCTTATCGTTCATTATTTTTTATGCTTATTATGATTTAGTCAATACCCGTTATTTGACACTTTGGTTTTCTGCAAATATCTTTCTTGTATTTGTACGAACACTTCTCTATTTGCAGTATAAAAAAACACCCATTACTGAAGAAAATTACCCCTATTTTTATAAAAGTTTTTTCCTTTTTACTTTGCTTGGGGCTTTTTTGTGGGGAGGGGGAGCCTTTTTTATTTTTCCTTCAGCTATACAGTATCAGATGATTATTATTATTTTGATTGCAGGTTTAATTTCTGGTGCTGTGGTGAGTTTGGCATCAAAAATTGAGATGTTTTATGCTTATGTACTTGTTGTGATGAGTCCATATGCATACAGACTTCTTTTAGAGGATTCTGATGCTTCAAAGATTCTTGCATTTTCTATTCTTGTCTATATTTTTACATTTTTGTTACTTGCAAAAAAGATTTCCAATGCTATTGTCGGAAATATGCTTTTGGCAGAAGAACTTCAAGAAAAAGTGATTGAAGCTAACAGTGCAAACAAGGCTAAATCAGAGTTTTTGTCTGTAATGTCGCATGAGATACGAACACCACTCAATGCTATTATGGGGTTTGTGCAGATTTTGTTGAAAAAAACCCACGATGCACAGACAACGAAATATCTGAACACAATCAACCAATCATCTAAGGTTTTAACCAATGTCATTAATGATATTTTAGATATAACGAAGATAGAATCTGGGAAACTTGTTTTAGAGTCTAAGGAATTTCATGCAAAAGAGGCATTTGAAAATGTGTATTTTTTGTATGAAGAAAATGCCAAAGAGAAAAATATTAAACTCTTAAAGAGTATAGATGAAAATATCCCTGAGTATCTTGTTTCAGATATTTTTAGAATCAAACAAATGCTCTCTAATCTACTCTCAAATGCAATTAAATTTACACCCGAGGGAAAAAGTATCTATCTTGAGATTTCTTTTGAGGCACAAACAAATGTTTTACATTGTAGTGTGAGGGATGAAGGCATAGGGATTGCTCAAGAGAAAATAGAAAAAATCACACAAGCTTTTATGCAAGCAGACAGCTCAACGACAAGAAAGTATGGAGGTACAGGACTTGGACTCTCTATAGTTACAAAACTACTTGCACTTTTTCACACACAACTTCATATAGAGAGTAAACTAGGAGAGGGAAGTCGTTTCTCTTTTAATATTCCCGTACAAGTGATGCAGAAAAAAAGAGAACTTCAAGCCCAAGAAGAGATCTCCTCACATTTTGCAGGAAAAAAAGTGCTTGTGGCTGAAGACAATAAAACAAACCAAATGCTCATCAGAATTTTACTTGAAGAGTTGGAACTGAGTGTGAGTATTGCAGATGATGGAGCGAAAGCAGAGAAACTCTACAAAGAGGATTCCTTTGACATCATTTTAATGGACATTAATATGCCAAACAAAAATGGCACAGAGGCAATGCTGAGTATAAAAGAGTATGACAAAAAAGTGCCTATCGTAGCACTCACAGCAAACGCAGTCGCTGGAGATAGAGAGAAATACATTAGCGAAGGTTTTGATGATTATCTTGCAAAACCGATTAATAACACAGAACTTCTGAAAATTTTACAAAAGTATGTATCATAAAATGAGTAGAGCAAAAGGAAATATCGCAGAAAAAAGAGCTGTGGAATTTTTGAAAAATGAAGGTTTTTGTGTTGTAGAACAGAACTTTTACTCTCGATTTGGTGAGATAGATGTGATTGTAAGCAGGGAAAACATCCTTCATTTTGTTGAGGTGAAAAGTGGAGAGGATTTTGAACTTGCTGTGCAAAATATGACACCGAGTAAAATTTCAAAGATAATCAAAACAGCAGAGGTTTACATGAAAAAAAATGCTTTTGATGGGGAGTTTTGTATAGATGCGATTATTGTGACTCCAAAAGCAGTTGAAATAGTGGAAAATATTACACTTTAAATGCTATAATTTTTCTAACAATAAAGGAAAATTATTATGCAAGCAAAAATATTTTTTGGCTCCAATGCCACTGAGAAAGAGAACTTCAGTGAGCGAAAAAGTCCCTATAGCGGTGAAGTTGTCTCTACTGCCCCAATTTGTAATGCAGAAGATGCCCTCAAAGCACTCACTATTGCACAAAAGGCAAGGAAAAGAGCAAAAACTACAAGCCTTGCACAGCGGTGTAGTTGGCTTTTAGATGTAGCAAAAAAACTTCAAGAACAAAAAGAAGATTTTGCCAAAACTATTACAGATGAGGTAGGCAAACCTATTGCTTTTGCTCGTGTTGAAGTGGAACGTTGTATAGAGACTGTGACTTTAGCGGTTGAGACGATGCGCACTATGCATGGTGAAACAATTAACACCGATGCAATGTCAAGTGGGAAAAAAACAACAGCCTTTTTTTCTCGAGAAGCAGCTGGAGTGGTGGTTGCGATTACTCCTTTTAATTTTCCTCTCAATCTTGTTGCACATAAACTTGCACCTGCTTTAGTTGCAGGCAATGCCGTGGTACTCAAACCCACACCCGAAGCACCGCTTACAGCTTATAAATTTGCAAAACTCTTTGTAGAGAGTGAATTTGCCATAGAAGATGCTTTAAGTCTTGTGTATGGGGATGCTGAGGTAGGAAGTGCTTTGATACAGAGCGATATTCCTCGTGTGATTAGTTTTACAGGCAGTGTGCCCGTGGGAAAAATCATCACACAAAACGCAGGCATAAAAAAAGTGAGTTTAGAACTCGGCGGGAATGCTGCGACTTTTGTTGAAAAGAGTGCCGACTTAAAACTTGCTGCTTCACGATGTGCTTTAGGAGCATTTGTCAATTCTGGGCAAGTATGTATCTCTTTACAACGTATTTATGTTGATGTTGCTATCTATGATGAATTTGCAACACTGATGGCAGAGGAGAGCCAAAAACTTGTTGTCGGTTCTCCCTATGAGGATGACACTTTTATGGGTCCTTTGATTGATACTGAGTCCGCAGACAGAGCGATGCACTGGGTAGAGTCAGCCATAGAAGAGGGTGCACGGCCGCTTTTCCCGCCTCATCGTGAGGGGAGAATGTTTCATCCTTGTGTGATGGCAGATGTGACTGACGAGATGGCGATAGTGTGTGAAGAAGTTTTTGCTCCGATTGTGAGTTTGGTTAAAGTAGCACACTTTGAAGAGGCAAAAGAGAAAATGAATAACTCGCCTTATGGCTTACAATTTTCTGTTTTCACCAATGACTTGAGTGTAACAAAAGCAGCGATTGCAGAACTTGATGCAGGGGGAATTGTCATTAACGACATGCCGACCCTGCGTTTTGATATACAACCTTATGGGGGTGTCAAACACTCAGGGGTAGGGCGAGAAGGACCGCGTTTTGCCATTGAAGAGATGACAGAAATAAAATCTGTGGTGATTTGCTAATCGAGTTTAATCACTTTCTCATTTTCGCTATTGAGTGTGAGTGAGATTGTTTCGATTTTGCCCTCAGGAATGTGTGTAATTTCCTCTTTTGTTTGCATGTTCACAAAAATAACCTTGCTGTGCCCATCATAACTCGTATGGGAAATAATTTTTGCATGTAAATCTTTGTTGAGGAGTTTGTCAATCTCTTGTGCGAGATTGTTAAGCATCGTTTCTTTCTTCTCAAGCTCTTTTTGCTCTTCTTGGAGTGCAAGGGTCTTGCGTTTATACTCTTTGATGCGAATCATATCTTGCTTCATTGGTGTTTTTCCCGCTTTTTGTGCTGAGACAATGCGTTTTTGGAAGGTTTTTACTCTTTCGAGTTGTTCACTGTGCTGTTTGAGTTTTTCATCAAGGTGGAGTTTTTCTACTTGAAAATTTTTATTGAACTCTTTATGTTCGGTTTGTAATTTTTCTAAGTCTTTATGATAACTTTCTATTTTATCGGGGTTAATGATGAGGGTATTGTTTGCTCCATTGAAGGCTTGAATCTCTATGAGTTCAGAGGCAATAATAGTGGTGTTTGAAAGGAGTTCATCAATCTTCACAACAGGAGCAATCGCCTCGCCTCCAAGCATTTTTTTGATGTGAATAGAGTTATGTGCTGTGATTTTTCCACTCTCAAGCACATCAATCTCCGCATCTTTTGCCACTAAATCACCTCGGTGGAGTTTGATGTTTGCACTATTTTCTACGGTTATTTTAGATTTTTTATGCGTTTGTGCATCTATGTTTAGCTCTTGTGCGGCTATATTGACATTTGAGCCGACAGAACCGCTGCTTTTGAGTTCTTTGACATCTATAGTGACTCCGCTACCTATACCATCTTCTGTGTGTGATTTTGTATGGGCAATCTCTACGGAAATCTCTTTAGAACTATCACCACCATCAATCTGTGCTGTTGAGCGAAAATCAGCAGCATTGAGTTTGAGGGTTTTGGAGATGCTTACATTGGAACCCTCATGCAGGACATAGCCATCCTCTTTCGCATAGTACTCTATGTCTGCATCATTCTCTTTTATTTCGATTGTTGCATCACATACGGGGAGCATATTTTTCGTTTGTGGCTCGCGCATTTGTAAAAATTTGCCATTGCAGGCACGCCCATCGACACCTTTTTTCTCTTTGACATAGCGTAAAATGAGTTCACCTTTATCAATACAATCAACAACACTTTCACTCTGTTGGTGTTTTTGCTCGTAGATATTTTCAAGATGTGCATCCACAGGTAAAACAGGAGCAATGCCTAGGGCAACAGTAAATTTTATATCTTTACTCAGCGGTTTATCTGAAGGCACTACTTTTAAAATTTTACTCAGTTGTAAATCTAAGTTTGGCTCAAAAATATCGATAAAAAGGGATGATTTTAATTTTTTTTCCCAAATAAAATGTTTGAGTTGTTTGAGTGTCGTGCCTTTTTCTAGGACACTGCCTTTAAGCAGGGTGGCTACCGCTTTTGTTTTGAGCTTATTACTTGCAAGGACGAGTTTGATTTTAGAAGTTTTTTTGAGGGGTTTTATTTTGATACTATATTCTTGAAGGAGTGTTGTTGCATTATCGAGATACTCTTCTTGTGTGATTGTTTTTGTATCTTCAACGAGCACAAATTCTAAATCTTTTTCTCTTTTCATCAGTGTTTGAAAAGAGATGAGTTCAAAATCTAAGCTTTTGACATCTAGCTTTCTATCTTTTGCAAATTCAAGCAGGCTTTTGACAATGGAGACGGAGTTACGAACTACAGGAGTAAATGACATGTTGGTATAATAGCACAAAAATAGTATAAGGTCTATTATATTGAAAAAAGTTATTATCTCAGCATGTCTTTTGGGTGAATATTGTCGCTATGATGGTAAAACAAAAAGAGTCAATGCCATTGTAGATGCTTACAAAGAGTATGAAATCATTCCTTTTTGTCCTGAAGCACCTCTTTTTGGTACTCCGCGAGAGAGAATTTCACTTCTTGCATCAGAGGGAAAAATAAAGGTAATGACTGAAGAAACAAAGCAGGATGTAACAGCTCTTTTAGAAGATGAAATTATGGCATTTTGTGAAAAACATAAAAAAGTTGATGCCATAGTTTTAAAATCGAAAAGCCCTTCTTGCGGGAATCAAACAACACCCATTTTAGATGAAAACGGTAATGTTCTAGAGTTTGGAGATGGAATGGCTACTCGAATTTTTAAAAAGAAGTACACACAAACACCTTTTTATGATGAAACAGATTTAGAATAAATCATCATAGGAGTAATTTTCTTCATCGAGATAGAGTTTATCTTTTTTCACAATAATACGGGTTTCATCGGTTCGTTTGTGAAATTTTTTTGCTATTTTTGCTTTTTTCTTTGGCGAAATATCTAGCTTGTTTAAATACTTTTTTAAAGAAATCAATTTCGGCTTCGCTTGGACGACTTGCACTTCTTCTATTTCAGCTTCAAAATGTTCATCCTCTTTTTGCACAGGAGTACTCAGCATAAACTGAGAAGAGATAGAAGATAAAATGTTTTTGAGTTGTTCATCTTTTTCTTGATAGATTTTTTCGATTTTGATGCGTTCTTCTATGAGCATCTGCTCTTTTTGGTCGCGCAAATCGCGTGTTTCTGTTTCTAAAAATGCAACACGAGATTGGAGTTTTGCATTTTGTTCTTCAAGCAGTTTATAGTAGCGTTCATCGTTGAGTGTTGCTTTTGCTATAGTATTTCTGTTGAGAGTGCGTTTAGGTGCCTGCTCATCGACCATCACAAATTTTACACCATCTTCAACAACTGATTTTAAAGAACCTCTTCGAATACGATTATGTATAGCCTCTTTTGAAATCCCAAAATGCTCCGCAGCTTCGTTTATACTCATTTTTTGCATCGCTTTTTCCTTATCTCATATTTTCAAAGCTCAAAGGGGCATCCCATTCACCCTCTCTGACCATCTTCATCACTTTTTGCAAGTCATCAAGTTTCGCACCCTTGACTCGAATACTATCGCCTTCTATCTGTGCATTGACTTTGAGTTTCATCTTTTTAATCTCAGCCGTAATCTTTTTGGCTTCTTTGGTTTCAATATAATCAACCACTTTCAAAGTTGCTTTTTTATTGCCACCTGAAGCATCTTCTACCCGTAGCTCATCGAGTACTTTTGAAGAGAGCCCTTGTTTTAACAACTTTGTTATGACTATATCTTTTAAGGCATCAAGCTTATTATCGCTTGAGGCAATCAGCACTAAGACTTTCTCTTTTTCTTTGTAATTAACCTCATAAGTCGTCCCCTTAAAATCATAACGATTAGAAACCTCTCTCTCAACTAAGTTGATTGCATTTTTAAAAAGTTGTGTGTCTATTTTTGCGGTAATATCAAATGAATGCTCTTTTGCCATAATACTCAAGCCTTTTTTTGTTTTAATTATAGCATAATCTAAAAAATAGGACTCCCATCAAAAGAGCCAAAATCTCCAAAACTTTGTGTAAAACTTGGGTCACTGTAGCCTGCCATGGTTGATTTGACTCGCAGTTTTTCTATATCTGCTTTGCTTGAGATACCTTGCGGACAAACGACTGTACAGCCATTACATAAGGTACAGTCCCAAACACCATTGTTTTGAATGGTGTCTATCTTCTCTTGCGTTTGCAGTTCGCGTTTATCACTCACATATTTCCAAACACGAGTAAGGGCAAAAGGACCTAAAAACTCTTCATTGACACTATATACAGGACAAGCAGAGTAGCAAGCACCACAGAGTATGCAGTCACTTTGCAGGGCATTTATACGAGTAGCACTCTCATCGAGTTGTGCTGTTTTATTAAACTCTTTAAGCCATGTTTTTGAGCGAGCATTAAAACTATAAGCCTTTTGCATATCCACAACCAAATCCCGAACAAGAGGCATATTGTTGAGTGGTTCTACTCTATCGCCATCTTGCACCTTGTAAGCACAGGCTAAAACTTCTACTTCATTGACACGCATTGCACAAGAGCCACAAACACTACTTCTACAGCCACTACTAAAGCTGAGTGAAGGGTCTTGTTCTCTTTTGATGGTGTTTAGAAGTGTGAGGAGTGTGGTGTTTGGAGTTGTCAAGGCATACTCTACAAAATGCTCCCCTCTTTTGATAAAAACTTTCATACTTCCTCCTCTTTCATGAAGTGCGCCCCACAACTTTGTTTGCGCTGTAATGCCCCATCTACAACGGCTCGACTCACTTCAAGCATATTGATAAACTCTAAAAACTCTTTACGATTAGTGTTATACTCTTTTGTAGTATCTCGCACTCCCATCTGAGGAAGCTCTTCAAAAGTTTTTTCTACAAAGGCTTGCACCTCTTCTAGCGCATGCTTTGTCCGTACAATCCCAAGTTTTTCATACAGTAAATCACCTAACTCTTGATGTTTTGCATAAAAATCTATCGTATTTTCATAAGAGTCAATCGTCTCTAAAGGGCTTTTCTCTTCTACTGGAGTAGAAAAACTTTGTGCTTGTGCATACTTCGCTGCATGTAAGCCTGCCTCTTTTCCAAAAACAATAATCTCTAAAAGAGAGTTCCCTCCTAAACGATTAGCACCATGGACTCTATGGTTGGCACACTCTCCACAAGCAAAAAGCCCTTCAAGTGTTGTTTGCGAGGTGTGGTCAACGACAATACCACCCATCGTGTAGTGTGCCACAGGACGAAGTGGAAGTAAATCATGCACAGGGTCTACATTTTCATAAAGTTTTGCAAGTTTTCTCTCTTGTGGAAGTGCTTTATCTATGAACTCTTCACCTAGATGACGGATGTCGAGAAAAACATCTTCCCCTTTTTGTATCTCTGAGTGAATGGCTCGCGAGAGTGCATCACGCGGTTGGAGTTCATCGGTGAAACGTTCCCCTTTAGAGTTGAGTAAGTACCCACCCTCTCCACGAGCAGATTCACTAATGAGAATAGAAGAACTTTTGAGTCCTGTTGGGTGAAACTGCACAAATTCCATATCGATAAGTTTCGCGCCTGCTCTTTTTGCAATCGCAATCCCATCACCCGTAGAAGCCGTCGAGTTTGTCGAGTTACTCTCATAAATACGACTATATCCCCCCGTCGCAACGATGACCGCCTTTGCCAAATAATGCGCAATTTCACCACTTTTTAAGTCTAAAACCTCTGCACCGCAAACCTTGCCTCCCTCATCTTTTAAAAGCGAAAGAAAAATCTTCTCATTTTCTATACTTATGGCTTCTTTGAGACATTTATCATAGAGTGTATGGAGGATTTTAAGCCCTGTATAATCTTGTGCGTAACAAGCACGAGGTGCCGAAGCACCCCCTAAAGTTCTTTGTGCAATCGCCCCATCTTCTGTACGAGAGAAGCAAACCCCTATGCTATCGAGCCATGCTACGGCATTGGGCGCTTCACCACACATAAACCGCACAGCCTCTTCATCTGCTTCACCTTGTGCCGACTTTAAAGTATTGGCTATATGGGCTTCTATGCTATCGGCTTCGCTATTTGGAAGGACTGCATTCATTCCCCCTTGTGCCATGCACGTTTGGCTTCGTGTTGGGTACTCTTTTGTCAGTACTTTGACATCTGCTCCAGCCTCTTTGGCATGCAAAGCTGCGACTAAACCTGCCCCACCTGCACCTATAATAAGGACATCTGACTTCATTTTGTATTCCTAAAAAATTGTTGTTAAAAAATAATAGCGAACTACTCTTAAACTTCCAGCAGTAAGTAAAAAGACGAAGAAGTTTAATCGTACAAGCCCTGAAACAAGGGTTAAAGGGTCGCCTATAAGTGGAAGCCAAGAGAAGAGAAGGGCAAAATAACCATACTTATGCCCTTTCTTGTAAGCAGTGCGACCAAACTGTGTTTTATGTAAACTCTTTTTTGTTTTTTCATAAAGAAAATAACCTAAAGCATAGTTCAACATAATGGCAAGAATGTTACCACTTGAAGCGGATAGCATTGCATTCACAGCGGGCATACCCTCTTTTAAAGCAAGCACAAAAGCCGCTTCAGAAGAGAAAGGTAAAATGGTTGCAGCGAGAAATGCAGTGATAAAAAGTGCAAATTCTGCCACAGTTAGTGTTTGAAATGCTCTTTAATATTTTCTATCACAGAAGCGATAAGTGTTTCACGAGCTTCCACCGAAGTCCATGCGATATGCGGAGTCATGTAGAGTCGATTTGTATTTTTCACCTGTAAAAGTGGGCTTTGTGCATCGAGTGGTTCTTTGACAAAAACATCTAATCCAAAGGCGATATTTTTCTCATCTACAAGTTTTGCGACTGCTGCTTCGTTGATGATGCCACCACGACCAAGATTTAAAATAGTTGCACCCTCTTTACACTTTGAGAGTTGTTCATAATCTAAAAGATTTTCTGTCTTTTCATTGAGTGGGGCATGCACAGTGACAATATCGCAACTCTCAAGCAGTTTTTCTAAAGTCGTTCTTTGAAAATCTTCTGTGCGATTGACACCACTTGTTGAGTAGTAAAAGACCTCTGCACCAAAAGCCTGCGCGATGTTTGCCACCCCACGACCAATAGCACCTAAACCAATAATTCCCCACTTTTTCCCTTTCACCTCAAAAAAAGGCTCTGAAACATCGGTGAAGATTTTACCCTTAGAATATGTGCTATTTTTTACAGTTTCATCATAGTAACGCGAATGACCTAAGAGATAAAAAAGCATAGAAAAAGTGTGTTGAATAACTGAATCAGTCGAGTAGCCAGCGACATTTTTTACTGCAATATTTCGCTCTTTTGCAGCCAGTAAATCAACATTGTTTGTTCCTGTTGCTGCAACACAAATGAGTTTGAGTTGTGGATTTTGTTGCATATGTTGCGCATTTATCACAACTTTATTTGTCACGATGACATCTGCACCTGCAATATGTTCTTGCGTTTGTTCAGGAGAAGTTGTTTGAAAAATTGCCACTTCACCGAGAGATTCAAAGCCATGGAGCTTTGTTTCTCCAAAGGTAAGTGCATCTAAAAGAACTATCTTCACTTAGGCATCTTTTACTTTTTTGATGAGTTCACGAGATTTTTCTAAAGCTTTTTCTACGCTATCATACACAAGTGCTACCGCTAAACGTCGTCCTTTATGGGCTTCAGGTTTTGAAAATACTCTCACGAAACTATTGGCTGAGAAGAGAGAATCATCTACTTCTACAACAGGAGCAAAACTATCTACTTCCGATTTAAACGCAGCCGACGCACCATCTCCATAAAAAGTAAACGCAAGTGGGAGTCCTAAAACAGCTCTGAGGTGAAGAGCGAACTCACTTTGTGATTGGGTAATGAGTGTTACCATCCCTGTATCGTGTGGACGTGGACTTACTTCTGAAAAGTACACTTCGTCGCCTTTAACAAAAAGCTCTACACCAAAGATACCACGACCCCCAAGACCATCTGTAATCTTTTTCGCTATCTCTTGCGCTCGCTCTTTTGCGAGGGAACTCATCTGCATCGGTTGCCATGAGAATACATAATCCCCATCGCGTTGCTCATGCCCTATCGGCTCACAAAAAACAGTCTCTTTGCCATTTCGAGCGGTAAGCATAGTAATCTCATAATCAAAATCAACAAATGCTTCGACGATGAGTTCACTTGCATCCCCACGAGCCTCTTTTGCCATTTCCCATGAATGTGGAATATCCCCTTCATCACGAGCCACACTCTGTCCATGTCCAGAAGAACTCATTACAGGTTTAATCACACAAGGAAAACCAAGGGTGCGTGCAGCTTCAAGCATTCCTTCTTCTGTTGTTACAAACTTGTAAGGTCCCGTTTTAAGTCCTAACTCTTCTGCTGCAAAGGTACGGATGTTTTTACGGTTCATCGTTTTACTCACAGCATCTGCGTTTGGAATAACATTGAAGCCCTCTTGTTCAGCTTCAAAAAGAGCATCAATGCTTAAAGCTTCAATCTCAGGTAAAATATAGTCAGGTTTTTCATGACGAATAATCTCTAAAAGAGCTGCTTTATCTTGCATGTTTACAACATAACTTCTATGGGCTACATGATGAGCAGGTGCATTGTCATAACGATCAACGGCAATGGTTTCAAGTCCTAAACGCTGTGCTTCGATGATTACTTCTTTGCCAAGTTCACCAGAACCTAGTAACATTACTTTTTTTGAATTTGATTTGAGAGGAGCAGAGAATTGCATAAATAAAAGTCCTTAATGATATATAGTAGAATTATATCTCATTTTACTTTTATAATTGTAGAAATAAAGTGTATATCTTATAAATCGCATACTTCTAGAAGATAATTGACAACATCGTACTGTCCATTTTCACTCGCCCAGATAAGTGCACGATTATCATTCGAAGTTACATCAGCACCATGTTCAATTAAGAGTTTAATTATGTCGATATTGCCATGAAGACTTGCTAACTGTACAGCATAATTATCATTGCTTGTAACATCAAAACCATCTTGAATCAAAGCTTGTACAAGTTCTACATCGCCGTCTCTGCAAGCTTGATTAATTCGCTCATACATTTTCCAAATGCTCCCATTTCGAGATAAGAAGACACCATTATACACAAAAACTGATTTTTTCCAAAAGAAATGTTATTAAAAGAAAGAGGTTGATTAATTTTTAAAAATTTTGTGGTGCGGACGAAAGGACTTGAACCTTCACACCTTGCGGCACCAGATCCTAAGTCTGGCGTGTCTACCAATTTCACCACGTCCGCGTGGAGTAAGTCTTTAAAG
>WFQD01000343.1 GCA_015487265.1 Sulfurimonas sp.
CGGATGAAAATCTCTTTGTTTGAATAGAGTGAGTGAATCATAAGGTGCAAAATTTGATTTGCTTCAGTTTGAAATTGATGTTTTGCCATAGCTTCTTCCTTTTTTAATAATTTTGAGGAATTTTATCAAAAAAAAGTTAATAGATGCAAATAATATAAAGTTAGTTTAGTCTCAATGACTAAAGTATATTGAGTAAAAATTCTATTTATATATTTTAGCTATCATTGTGATATGAAAACAGATTTTATAGATATGATTGAGCCCACACCACAACTCACAACAAAAAAGTGTCGGTTCATCTCATTGATTTTACGTATTTTTTTACAATTTTCACTCTATGTCGCTACCATAATAGCATGGATAGTGTATGATTATTTTGTCGCAGGAGCAACACTGCTTCTTAGCTACATCATTATCGGTATAATACGTGCAAAACTTAGAAACAGTGTGATACCTGTGCATCAAAGAGAGTATCATTACACCGACCAAGGGATAGCCAACTGGTACACTGCATATACTTTTTGTACAACAAAGGATATAAAACAATGAAACTACGAGTCTATTATGAAGATACAGATACAGGTGGGGTGGTGTATCACTCCAACTACTTAAACTTTTGTGAACGAGCACGCAGTGAAGCTTTTTTTGCAAAACAACTCTCGCCTGTTTTGGAGCATGGACATTTTGTTGCTCGTAAAGTAACTGCTGATTATTACTCAAGTGCAAAACTTGGGGATATGTTGGAAATTAAAACTTCTCTTATCTCTATGAAAGCTGCTTCTTTTACTCTTAAGCAGGAAATTTTTAAAGAGGAGAGGAAAATCTTTGAGCTTGAGATTATCCTTGCATTCATAGATTTTGATGGGAAAGTTCAAAAAATAGACCCCCAAACAAAAGAGCTTATTCTCTCTCTTTTTTAAGCCCTTCTTGTGCTTTTTGCATCTGCAAATCTTGTTTCGCCTGCCAATCCACATGGATATATGGAACAAAACGTGTTAAGGATGGTCGTATGAGCTCTGTTGTGTACACTATTTGGTTCTCTTCTATAGGGAGCTGATAGAGCCTCTCCTCATTGGTTATAGCACTAAAAAAATAATCAACCCCAATGGTAGTAGCATAGTTAATCCAGTCATAGACAATATCATTCCCTATTAGTGCATTTGTCTCAATGAGGACATTATTATTTTGCGTGATTGAGTTTGCTATTATCATATTTTTTCTGTCATTATATTGTGTCATCGATAAGATGAGTGGGTCATAATTAATCTGAGTTGAGAGGATATTTGTCGCATTAACATCATAGAGTGTGATCTGAGACATAATCATCCCTGTTTTAACAATCGGTGTATTAATCATATATGAGCCATAGAGTACCTTCTTATTATCACTAAGATAGTGTTCAATGTTACTCGTGCGTCGTGAAACTATGTATGTAATCACTTTTTTATCTAAATTATGCACTTTTGTCGGTATCGACTGCGTCTCGCTAAACATATCAAAAGGGGATGGCTCATCTTGGGAATGCAATGTATTGTCTTCTACAGAATTATTGATAAAAGCATCTTTTTCATAACGCAATAGTTTTCTTCCTGTTAAAGATTTACCTGAAAAAATCACAAGTGGAGAAACAGCTTCTTTAAGTAAAAGCTCACTTTGTGCTTTATAGTCAATCGCTCCAAAATGGATAAATGGTGAGCTTGTATTCAAATCTTGTTTATTTATTGTTGGAAAATATACATCTACTTGAGGATTTAGACTTAAAAGATTAGCAGCACCCTTTTGTGTCATAGGAGCGATAATATGTGTAAATCCATCAGAGCGTATTGCATTTAATGCCACACGAATATCTTCTACATTTTCACTCTCTATTTTATAACTTTTCAACGCAAATGGATGACGCTTTGTAATTAAGTAGGCAAAAGCAGCATTGGTTGTTGAAGCAGCATATTTACCTATCCTTTTATAAGGCAAAAGCATCGCTATTTTAACCTTGTCAGTATTAATCTGCGCACCAAGATTCAAGACAGATGCATAAAGCATACGCATCTCATTTTGCTCTTTATTGTCAAATTTCGTATTTGAATGTGCCAAAAAAGAAAATATCATATCATTGTCTATATAGTTAAAAAGGCATGTCTCATCACACTCATAAGGATCTAGATTTTGGATATATGTTTTTGGTAACGGGATATTTGAAACCATAAAACTCTGTGCAAAAACGATGAATGGCAAAAGTAAAAACAGTATAATTTTCATAAACAACTCTCATATATTTTAAAGCTTATTATACCATCTAAAGATAAGAATAGTATTTATTTGTTATGATTGCACATATTTTATAGGAGTTTTGATATGAACGATACAACAGATATTACAACATTAACGATAAGAATGGTAATTTTTGTCGTAATCGCTGGAATTTTTTACTTTGTTTTAAAAGGGAAGAAGGTGGAAAAGTAAGCTATTTTAGCTTACCGTTTCCGTAGTTTTCAAAAAGATACTCTTCAACAACTTTTGCATCTTTTTCTTCAATTGGTGCTTTAAATTCATGAATCATTTTTTCGACTTTACCATGCCAAAATGCTTTTGACTGTGGACCTTGATTAAGGATATATCCAAAAGAGTGACACATTAAGCAGTTTGCTTGCACTGTATCAAATCC
>WFQD01000344.1 GCA_015487265.1 Sulfurimonas sp.
TATGGTCTTTTTTTTAATTTTGCAAAAAAACGATCATACATCCCTTTTCCAAAGCCTATTCTTTGAAAATTCCCATCAATACCAACTGCGGGCACTATAGCTATATCAATTTTATTAATTTTTTTATGGGTATTTCGTGATTCATAAATACCAAATTTTTTCTTCTCTAGTGGTAGTCTAAATGGTACCATCTTAAAACTTTCACCTTCCATAAACGGAATATAGACACTGCTTATTTTACGCATATATTGTAAAGTTTTCACAAGATTTGCCTCTATGGGAAGAGGATAGTAAAAAAGTATCTTTTTATTTTTATAGTGTAAAAGTATCTTTTTTAATCGCTGATTGAGTAAAGCATTTCTATATACAGCATTATGTTTTTTCTCTTTTTTTTGCTGTTTTAAACATTTTTCTCGAAATAGTGTCTTTGTAAGAGTCATATTAAATCTTTATGGTTATAATTTCAGACATTTTACACAAATAAGATAAAAAAAGGGAAACTTCATCATGAAAAAAATCACCATTCTTTCACTTCTTTTCGTTGCTCTACTCTTTCAGGCTTGTTCCAAAAAAGAGGAAAGTTCTCAAGCAAATGCTGTCATGGTCAATAAAAATGAGTTTGTTTTAACAGGCTTAAATAATAAACAATATATTGTGGCAAAAGGCAAAGATGGATATTCAGTAGAAGGGGCACAGGGTAAAGTCGTTATTTTTGATATTTTTGCAACTTGGTGTCCACCATGCCGTGCAACGGCAGCACACTTAACAACTTTAAAGAAGCAATTTGGTAAAGACCTTCTTGTTATAGGTGTAAGTATCGAAGATGCAATTCCAAACGAAAAACTCCAAGAATTCCGTAAAAAATACAATGCACAATATGCCTTAGTCAATTCTCCTCAAAATCGTCGTTTAGTAAACTCTATGGCGAGTTTTTTAAAACTCGGCAATAACTTCCCTATTCCAATTATGGCAATTTACAAAGATGGAAAACTTGTAAAACATTATCTTGGACTTGTTGAAGAAGAGTTTGTCGCCAGCGACATAAAACGTGCTTTAGGGAAATAGATGAAAGATTGGCTCAAACTCTCTCTTGACAAAACTGTTGAGGCAATGAAAACCGTTGCCCCCAAAAAAAAGATATTTTTCACCAAAGATGAGCTTGAAGATATTTTACTTGAAGCAGATGTTGAGTATGCACTTGTTGAAGCTATTTTAGAACAAACCTACCAAGAGAAAATTGATAGAGAGATTTTACGATCAAAACTTTTAGCCACCCTTGCATGGACAAAATATAAAGAACCAGAGTACAAAGCTCCTTTTGTAGAACTCATCGTAGGCGTAAATGGTGCAGGAAAAACAACAACTATCTCCAAACTTGCCAATATGTATAAACAAGATGGAAAGTCTGTTATACTCGGTGCAGGAGACACCTTTAGAGCTGCTGCCATTGAACAACTCACACTCTGGTCTCAAAAACTTGACATTCCTATTGTCGCATCAAAACAGGGGCATGACTCCTCGGCTGTTGCGTTTGATACTATTGATTCTGCCAAAGCAAAAAGTATTGATCATGTTATCATTGACACAGCAGGAAGACTCCACACACAAACAAATCTAGCGAATGAACTCAAAAAAATCAAACAAATATGTTCCAAAGCACATGAAGGTGCCCCACAAAGAACACTCTTAGTCCTCGATGGGACACAAGGAAATTCGGCTATTGTCCAAGCAGAAGCATTCCATAAGATGATTGGTATAGATGGTATCGTTATAACAAAGCTTGATGGTACAGCCAAAGGGGGAAGTATTTTTAGTATTGCCTATGCTCTTGAAATTCCTATTTTATATGTAGGAACAGGAGAACAACCTGAGAACTTAATCAAGTTTGACAAATACCAATTTGTTGATAATATGCTTGATGCTATTTTTATTCCACAAGAGAGTGTACTAGACTAGTCTATATCCGACACCATAAACACTTTCTATAACATTTTGAGGAAGTTTTTTTCTTAATTTAGAGACAAGTTTGCGTATATTTTCTGCATCCATTGTCTCATTTAAAGTGTTATAGTAAGCTACAATATCTTCATTACTAT
>WFQD01000345.1 GCA_015487265.1 Sulfurimonas sp.
GAGTAATTGATCCTGACACATGCACAGATTGTGGTGCTTGTGTAGAAGTATGTCCTGTTGACGCAATCGAAGGTCCTTAATAAGTTTTCAAGCAGAGGCCACTTATGGCCTCTGTTTTTTTACATACAAACACTACTACCAGGGTAGGCATTATGGGTTTAATTAGATGGTTTAAAGAAGAAATTCAAAATATTTTTGAGAAAGATCCAGCCGCCAGAAGTACATTGGAGGTCATATTTTGTTATCCAGGATTTCATGCAATAATTTTTCATAGAATAGCTCACTGGTTCTGGACTCATAAGATGTACTTTATCGGACGTTTCATTTCTCATATATCACGTTTTCTAACAGGTATAGAAATACATCCAGGAGCCAAAATAGGCAAACGTTTCTTCATCGATCATGGGATGGGTGTGGTAATCGGTGAAACTGCCGAAATAGGTGACAACGTCACCATCTATCATCAAGTCACATTGGGCGGAGTAAGTTTAAATAAAGGGAAAAGACACCCTACCATAAAAGATAACGTGGTCATAGGCTCAGGAGCAAAAATACTTGGTCCTTTTGAAGTTGGTGAAAATTCCAAAATAGGATCAAACTCTGTGGTAGTTAAAGAAGTACCTCCCAACAGCACAGTCGTAGGTATTCCAGGCAGAGTCGTAACTAAAAAGGCGAAAAAAGTATTAGATTTCGATCATAACCAACTACCAGACCCAGTCGCAAATGCAATCAATTGTATCGTTGACAGAATAGTTGAACTTGAAAAAGAGATTAAAGAGTTAGAAAAAAAGGTGAGAGAAAATGAAAATAACAACAAAAAGTAGATATGCCATAAGGGCTTTATACGCCCTTGCCATAGCTGGTGGTGATAAACAACCGGTATCTTTAAAAAAGATCTCAGAGCTGGAGGCTATTTCAATTAAGTACCTGGAAAGAATCTTTTCCTCCCTTTTAAAAGCGAAAATTGTTGACTCAATAAGAGGCATTTACGGTGGTTATATATTCAGCAGACCTTTAAACGAAATCACATTAAAAGATATCGTTTACACAATGGACGGTCCGATCAAACCTGTAGATTGTTTAGATGAAGATGGCTGTGAGCACGCAAAGGATTGTGGAATCAACTGGATATGGTTTGAATTAAAAAAACTTATTGATAATTTTTTAGAAAAAGTTACATTTCATGATTTAGTTTACGGAGATAAAGGTAGGTTAAAGGAGGATTTAAAAAATGCCAATCTATTTTGATAACAGTGCTACAACCCCTATTGATCAAAGAGTTTTAGAAGCTATGCTCCCTTATTTTAAAGATAAATTTGCCAATCCATCAAGCATACACATTCTCGGTAGAGAAGTAAGAGAAGACATTGAAAAAGCAAGACAAACAATCGCTGAAACAATTAAATGTGATTCTACTGAAATAATCTTCACTGGAAGCGGTTCAGAATCTGATAACTTAGCAATAAAAGGGATTGCTTACGGTCTTGCCCACAAAGGGAAACATATAATAACTTCCAAAATAGAACATAAGGCGGTATTGGAAACCTGTAAATTTCTTGAAAGTGAAGGCTTTGAAGTAACTTATTTGCCTGTCGATGAAAAAGGTTTAGTTAAACTAAGTGATGTCGAAAAAGCGATAAGAAAAGATACTATTTTAATCTCTGTAATGCTCGCCAACAATGAAATTGGAACTATTCAACCCATTAAAGAGATATCAGAACTTGCAAGAAAGCATGATATTATAATCCACACCGACGCAGTGCAAGCTATGGGGAAAATGGATGTTGATGTTTCAAAGCTTGGGGTTCACCTTTTGACCTTTTCAGGACATAAAATATATGCTCCCAAAGGTATTGGAGTGTTGTATGCCGATGAAAGAATAAGGGACTTCATTACACCCTTAATCCATGGTGGTCATCACGAAATGGGACTTAGAGCAGGGACCGAAAACGTCCCCTACATAATTGGTCTCGCCAAAGCATGTGAAATTATTCAAAAAGAATTGAATAAAGACATAGAAAAAATAAAAGAGATAAGAGATACTTTTGAAAACAGAATATTGACCGAAATTCCTGAGACCATTTTAAACGGTAATAAAGAGAAAAGGGTTTGCAGCATTTCAAATATAAGTTTTAAGTATATTGAAGGTGAAGCATTAATGGCGTATGCACATGAGGTTTGCTGCTCTACAGGTAGTGCTTGTACATCTGATAGTGTAGACGCTTCCCACGTACTGTACGCCATTGGTGTAAACCCTGTTGATGCACATGGTGCCTTAAGGTTTAGCTTTGGTAGATTTAATACTTTAGAAGAAGTGCATAAAGCGGTTGATATTTTGAAAGAAGCTGTGTTAAGATTGAGAGAAATGTCACCGCTGTATAACAAAAAGTAATCTGGAGGTTTGATTGAGCCTTTTTGAAAAAGTACACAAATTCGAAGATGCAGAACGTGTTAGACAATTAGGTTTGTACCCTTACTTCAGAGTAATTGAATCGGAACAGGATACAGAAGTAGTAATCAACGGAAAAAAAGTTTTAATGTTTGGGTCAAACTCCTATTTAGGCCTTACTAATCACCCAAAAGTGAAAGAAGCAGCAATCAATGCCATTAAGAAGTATGGCACCGGATGTGCAGGGTCAAGATTTCTGAATGGAACTCTTGATATCCACATAGAGTTGGAAGAAGCACTCGCAGAATTTGTGGGAAAAGAAGCCGCTACACTTTATTCAACGGGTTTCCAGGCAAATCAAGGAGCCATTGCACCCTTAGTGGGAAGACATGAATTTGTCATTGTAGATAAACTCGTTCATGCTTCGATAATCGAAGGTTGTAGATTGTCCTTCGGAAAAATGTTGAGATTTTCCCACAACGATATGAACTCATTGGAACAGAAACTGCAGGAATGCCCTTTGGAAAAAGGGAAATTGGTGGTTGTAGATGGCGTTTACAGTATGGAAGGTGATCTGGCTGATCTGCCCGGGATTTTAGAACTCACAGAAAAATACAATGCCGAAGTTATGGTAGATGATGCTCACGGAATAGGTGTTTTTGGAAACGGGGGAAGGGGTACCTGTGATCATTTCGGTGTTACAGATAGAGTAGCAATAATCATGGGTACATTTTCAAAATCTTTTGCTTCACTTGGAGGTTTTATAGCCTCAACTAAAGAAATCATAGATTTCTTAAAGC
>WFQD01000346.1 GCA_015487265.1 Sulfurimonas sp.
AAAATAATGCAGCATCAAAACCAAAAGTATGTTCAAGAACTTGACCTGGTGGCAAAATTAAATTTTCTCCTTGCAGTAATTCTATGTTGAGATGTTGCTCATATTGTTTTTCCTCAAATTCTGCTTTCACAGTCAATTCCTTTCATATAACGTTCGTCGTGAGCGATAATTTCCCAATAGGGGAAAATATTCGTTCCTCGTACTTGTTAGGTATTTTTACTTTCAGTATTTTGTTGAATAACATTATCAATGAATAGAATTAAATCTGTACATATTCTAAATATGGTATTGGCATATCCTGTGAGTTCAGCACCTGTTATTTCAATATTTTGTCCAAGTTTTGATTCATCATCTATCATTCCACAAAATGCTTCATCTATGAGACCTCCATTATGAACAACCATGTTCCTAATAGCTTGAACTTTTTTAAGCTCCGGCTGGCTTAATAGAGACTTTATAGTTAGCTTGTCTTTTTGTAATATAATCGTAAAAGCTTTTATTATTCCATTTAAACTACTGAAATCATATTCAGATGATGCAATTTCGCCAATTCTATTTTTGAGTGATAGTTCAAAAGAAGATTCAATCATCATATTAGTTATTGACTTCATCAAATTTTCTTTTTTATATTCAACTGCTACTTTAGCAAGTGTTTTAGGTCTTGCATTTACTAGAACAATCCATATATCACCTGATAAAACTTCAAATATAGTCCAAATATTTACAGTGGAAAAATTGAGTAGACTTTCTATTCCTCGTTTAATTCCTGTGTCAGTATCTTCAATTAAATCATCTAAAACATCAAGAGACCAGTTAAAGCTATCATTATGGTCAAGCTTTTCCATTCTATTTTCGATTTCAATTTTCTGTTCTTCTTTTGTACCTTTTAAACTTCCTTGAGCCATAGCCCGTCGAAATCTTTCAATCCAATCTGTTTTATTAGCTGTATTATAAGCTATGGATAACGGCAAAAGTGAGGCACTAGTTAAACTATCAATATTTGTTTTAAATGAATGACATATATCAATTAGTTCTGATGAAACCACTTTTTCTAAATCAGTATGTATGTCATCAATTTTAATACTAACTGAATAAGCGTTTATAAATTTAGACTTAGCTTGTTCTTTCTTTATAGTGTGTCCTTGTCGTTATATACCTAACATTTCCATCCATGGTGTTGTTAGGTTATTTTACTTTATGCCATTTGTTATATAGTTTTAACATGAAATTATACTCAGTTAAAGGTTCTTGAAATTTTTCAGGAAAACTTTCAATATATTTTCGAATATCGTTAAAATAAGATTTTTTAAATTCATCTTTTGAAATACTATTTGCAAAATATTTCTGACAAGCATCATCATAAATATTTAAGAGTTTTTCAATAGCACTTTCAAATATTTTTTCTTGTATTTCTTTCTGCCTTTGTTCATCTGCAGTCAGCTTTTTTTTAGACCTTAGCTCAGATAATTGTAAAGTCAAATTTTCGATTTGAGTTTTTGCATCATTAATAGAATTTTTTACTTGGTGTAACAATGAAGCCTTACTAGAATTTTTACTTTCATATAAAGCAAAAAAAGAAATGACGGCTATTATAATAGTAGCTACTAGATACCATGTTTCAAATACAGACATATTTGATGATAGTTTATTTACTTCTAGTATTACTTGTTCTAGTGAGGCATTATTATCCATTCTTAAGCTCTTCTCTTATTGCCTTAATCATATTAATAAAATCTGTACTGTCTTCAGATTCTAACACTGGTCGTTCAATCTTATAATAATGAGATTCAATTGAATTTATTAATTTCTTTTTATCTTCATCTGATAAAGATTCACCTTCTGTATAAGTGATTGAATTTATTTTTTTTACTATATCTTCTACTACAGTAGGAGAATGATAGTTGTCTTCAATATATTCAGCATATTTTTTACCTAAGCTCTCAATTGTTGCCATAATATTCCTTTCTATATGTGTGTTACCTAACGGCGGGGGCTGAGCTCCACTCAGTCACACTTCATAAATCCACTTGTGGATTTCTGGAGGATGGCTTAGTGTGTGCTCCTGCCAATTGTTGTATGTAGCGTAGCGGAATACGACAATTGGCAGGTTGCTCGTTCAGAGCTCAGCCCC
>WFQD01000347.1 GCA_015487265.1 Sulfurimonas sp.
GGAGCAGACTTTGCAAAAGTAAAAGTTCCTTACGAAAATGGAAAATTTAAACCAGAACTTCTAAAAGAAGCAGTAGAAGCTGCTGGAAATACAGGAGTTTTATGTGAAGGCGGTAAAAAAATAGAGGAAGTTGAATTTTTAAAAGAACTTTATGAACAAATTCATATAGGAGGTGCAAGAGGAAACGGGACAGGTAGAAACATTCATCAAAGAGAATTAGAAGAAGCCATAAAAATGGCAAATGCAATTTATGCAATTACATGTGAGGATAAATCACTTGATGAAGCAATAAAAATTTTAAGGAGTGGAAAATGAGTGCATTTATAAAATGGTTTAAAGAAATTGGAATAAAAGATACAGTAGAAGTTGGTGGTAAAAACGCAAGTTTAGGTGAAATGTATAATTATTTAACTCCTCTTGGAGTAAATGTTCCAAACGGATTTGCAGTTACTGCAACAGCTTATAAACATTATTTAACTCATAATAACTTATGGGAACCTTTAGCTAAATTATTTGAAAATTTCAATCCTGATGATATTGATAAATTAAGAGAAGTTGGAAAGACTGCAAGAGCGTTAATTATGCAAGGTGAGGTTCCAGAAGATTTGAAAAAAGAAATTCTTGATGGTTATAAAGAGTTACAAAAAGAATATGGAGAAGATGTATCTCTTGCGGTTAGAAGTTCAGCTACAGCAGAAGATAGCCCAACAGCTTCATTTGCTGGTCAGAATGAAACATATTTAAATATTAAAGGTGATGATAACTTAATTTGGGCATATAAAATGTGTCTTGCAAGCAACTTTACAGATAGAAGTATTAATTACAAATATGTTCATCATTTTGATCCAATGAGGGTATATCTTTCAGTTGTAATTATGAAAATGGTAAGAAGTGACCTTGGTAGCAGCGGTGTTATGTTTAGTCTTGACACTGAAACTGGCTTTAGAGATGTAGTTTTTATCAATGCAGGATGGGGGCTTGGGGAAAATGTTGTTCAAGGTACAATAAACCCAGATGCTTTTTATGTACATAAACCAACTTACAAAAAAGGATATCGTGCAGTTTTAAAAAGAAAGCTTGGAAGCAAAGAAAAAATGTTAGTATTTAGTGAAAAAATAAATCAAGCAAATTTAGCTGAAGAATTTACTAAAAATGTTAAAACACCAATTGAAAAAAGAATGAAATTTGCAATAACTGATGAAGAAGTTTTACAACTTGCTGATTGGGCTATGAAAATAGAAGAGCATTACAGCGAAGTTAAAGGTAAATATACTCCAATGGATATGGAATGGGCAAAAGATGGAATTGATGGAAAACTTTATATGGTTCAAGCAAGACCTGAGACAGTTCATTCTCAAGAAAAAGCAACTGAACTTGAAATATACAGATTACTTGAAAAAGGAAAAGTATTACTTACTGGAAATGCTATAGGTGAAAAAATAGGAGCTGGAAAAGTTACAATTCTTCGCTCTATGGCAGAAGCTGATAAATTTAGTGAAGGTGATGTATTAGTAGCACATACTACTTCTCCTGATTGGGAACCGGTAATGAAAAAAGCAAGTGCAATTATTACTGAAACTGGAGGTAGAACATGTCATGCGGCAATTGTAAGTAGAGAGCTTGGAAAACCTGCTGTTGTTGGAGCTACTGATGCTATGAAAATTTTACATGATGGAGAAGAAGTTACAGTAAGCTGTGCTGAGGGTGAAATTGGAAAAGTTTATGAAGGAATTTTAAAATATGAAGTAGAACATGTTGATATTTCTAAACTTCCTCGTCCAAAAACAAAAATTATGATGAATTTAGGAAATCCAGAACTTGCATTTTCTTTAGCAAAACTTCCTGTTGATGGAATAGGCCTTGCCAGAATGGAATTTATTATTAATAACTATATAAAAGCTCACCCAATGGCAATAAGACATCCTGAAATGTTAAGTGAGAGTGAAAAAGCACTTATTGATGAACTTGCTTTTCCATTTAATGGTGATGCAAAAGACTTTTTTATAAAAACACTTAGCGAAGGTGTAGCAACTATTGCTGCAAGTGTTTATCCAAAAAAATGTATTGTTAGAATGAGTGATTTTAAATCAAATGAATACGCAAATTTACTTGGTGGAAGACATTTTGAGCCAATTGAAGATAATCCAATGATAGGATTTAGAGGAGCAGCAAGATATACGCATCCAAACTATAAAGAAGGATTTGAGCTTGAATGCCTTGCTATGAAAAGAGCAATAGAAGAAATGGGCTTTGATAATATAGTTTTAATGATTCCATTTTGTAGAAGAGTAGATGAAGGAAAAAGAGTAAAAGAGACTATGAAAGAATTTGGACTTGATGTAACAACTTATGTGATGTGCGAAATTCCAAATAATGTTATCCAAATAGATAAATTCCTTGAAATTTATGATGGAATAAGTATTGGTACAAATGATTTAACTCAATTAACCCTTGGAGTTGACAGAGATTCTCAAATAGTGGCATTTGATTATGATGAAAGAGATGAAGGTGTTAAAACAATGGTAAAAATGGCAATTGAAGGTGCTAAAAGACATAATAAATATAATGGACTTTGCGGTCAAGCACCAAGCGATTACCCAGAATTTGCAGAATTTTTAGTAAAAATTGGAATTGAAAGTATGAGTTTAAATCCTGATAGTGTGCTAAAAATCATAAAAGATATAGCAGAAATGGAGAGTAAAAATGTATGATGTAATATGTATCGGAGGCGGACTTAATTATTCCGCCGCTATTGTTTTAGCAAAAAATGGATTTAAAGTTGCGCTGATTGAAAAATCGCTTGATCATTTAGGTGGGACTTGTCTAAATGAAGGATGTATACCTTCAAAAAATCTTCTTCATCGTACAAAAGCTTTGTTTGAAGTAAAAGAAGAATGTTTTGAAGGTGAAAAAAAAATAAATTTATCTAAACTGCAAGAAATCATTAGTAATTCTATTTCAAAATCAAGAAATGGAGTTAAGTCTCAAATAGTTGCAAGCGGTGTTGAATTAATAGAAGGTGAAGCCAAAGTTATTGATGAGAATAAAGTAAAAGTAAATGATAAAATTTTAGAAACAAAATACATAATAATCGGTACAGGTTCACATCCAAGAATTCCTGAGGGAATTGAAATGGATTATAAAAACATAATAACTTCAAATGAAGCTATAAAATTAACTGAATTCCCAAAAGAGATTGCAATTTATGGA
>WFQD01000348.1 GCA_015487265.1 Sulfurimonas sp.
CAGCGTCAGATGTGTATAAGAGACAGATTAGGTGGAATTGCAACAGGAAAAACAACAACAATAGCAAAGTTAGCTTCAATTTTGAAATTCAATCTTAATAGAAAAATAGCTATAGCGTCTTTTGATTTTTATAAAATCGGTGGTTTTGATAACTTAAAAAAGTTTGCAGAAATAATGCAAATTCCTTTTTTCCCAATAAAAGATGAAAAAGAAATTATTTTGTATAAAGACAGCTTGGAACAATATGACCACATTATTTTTGACACTCCCGGTAATTTAAATGAGCTTAATGATACTGAAAAACTGATTAATTACATATCTCTCAGCAATAACTCAGAGAATATCCTCATTATATCGTTAGATAAAAAGGAAGCTATTATAAAAAAAGAAATTGATTATTTTTCTAAGTTTAATATTTCTCATTCAATATTAACAAAATATGACCAGTTAGAAGAAAAAGAAGAGTTATTTATTACTCTTTCTAACATTCCATTTAAAGTTAGTTATGTTTCTACTGGATTGAGAGTACCTAAAGATATAATTGACTTTGAAGCCTTAATTCAGAGATTAGAGGTTGCTTAATTATGAAAGACCAGGCATATGATTTAAGGAACTTAATAAAAAATGAAAATGATAATGGATTTCAAGTTATAACAATTACTTCTGGTAAAGGGGGCGTAGGAAAAACAAGTTTTACAGTAAATCTGGCTTCATGTTTACAATCTTTAGGTAAAAAGGTACTGATATTGGATGCGGATTTAGCGCTTGCAAATATAGATATAATGCTGGATGAAAAACCTCTTTATAATTTAGGACATGTACTTACAGGAGAAAAAAATATAAATGAAATTATTTACACATCAAAAAGTGGGATAAAATTTATCCCAGCATCATCTGGTGTTGAAGAACTTGCTAACTTAACGAAACAACAACAATTATTTATCCTTAATTCATTAAAAGATATATACTACGACTTTGATTATATGTTTATAGATACATCAGCAGGTATACATGAAACAGTTGTTAACTTTTGTCTTGCAGCAGATAAAACTGTTGTAGTAACTACTCCAGACCCAACAGCAATTGCTGATGCTTATGCTCTTTCCAGAATACTTTCTAAGCACAAACCTGAAACTATGGAACTTGGACTTATGGTAAATGTAGTATCGTCTGCTGAAGAAGGAGAAAAGATTTATAAAGGTATGGACTCTATTTTGAAAAAGTTCACAGGAAATGGGATTGAGTTCTATGGATACTTAAGTAAAGATAATAACCTTATTAAGTCAGTCAGAGAAAGAAAAATTCTTTACCAGATAAACCCGAAATCAAAATACTCTCAAGACATATTAACTTTTGCCAACTTCTTGATAAGTGGGAAAAGAAAGTCTCCAGAAGTTAATTTTTGGAAAAGAATATTTAATAATTGGATAAAGATAAAGGAGGTTTGAGATGAAATTAGCAAATCATGAAAGAAATAAATTAATACAGGAATTCATTCCCAAAATAAAGTATATAGTAAACAACGTAAAACAGGATAATCTACCTCCTATAGTTACTGAAGAAGATTTATTTCAAACAGCTGTATTAGGTCTTATTGATGCTATTGAAAAATATGACCCTTCAAAAGGAGTTAAATTATCAACTTATGCTGAAATAAGAATAAGAGGGCAAATTATTGATTCATTGAGAAAATTAGACTTTTTACCCAGAAATGTTAGAAAAGCATCAAGAGAGATTGAGTGTGCTATCTTAGAACTTGAACAAAAACTTGGAAGAGAAGCAACAACAGAAGAAATTGCCCAGTATTTAAACATGTCTGTTGAAGAATATATGAAATTTGCAGAGAAAGTAGCAAACTCTGGTCTTATTTCAATAGAAACCAATGTAGGAAATGATGAAGATAGCGATACAAAATTATGGCAGATAATCGCGATTAATGATGATACTCCAGATAAATATGTTGAACAAAAGCAACTAAAAAAAATATTAGCTGATGCAATTGCAAAGTTAGATGAAAGGGAAAGGTTAGTTATAACTTTGTATTATTATGAAGAGCTTTCTATGAAAGAAATAGGTGAAGTTTTGGGATTAACAGAATCCAGAATTTCCCAAATTCATACAAAAACTATGCTAAAATTAAGAAAGTTAATTTCTAAATATGTTCATAAAAATGAAGAAGAGTGAAATGTACGTTGATTTTTTAATTGGAGATTTAGAGTATTTTATTTTTTCAAATAGAGAAAAAATGAATAAGCTTTTAGAGAGTAATTCTCCACCATCTTATGAAAGTAGTATTGAGATACTGGAAAAGTTTGCTACTGGGCTTGCAAAAACGAATCAGTTAATTAATCATTTGGAAGAAGTAGAAGATTATGAAAGAATAAGAAATATTTTTATAGTTTCTTCAGAAAGTCTTGCATGGATACTTTTTACACTGCCATCTATTGCAGAACAAATTCCAATTTTTACTGAAGAACTTAATATAGAAGGACAGCATCTTTTAGACTTAATAGGAAACAATTTGCTTCAGATTGAAATGTTTATAGACAATCCAAAATCTTCAAGGTACTTAAATGCCGATATAAAAAAAGGCATAAATGATATAGCTATGACAATTGGTCATATTACAAAAATGTTGAAAAAAGGGTCTATGGAAAATTAAATAATTTCAGGGGAAGGTTTCCCTATATAAAAGCCTTGGGAATAGTCAATACCAATATCTTTTACAATTTCTAAAACCTCTTTACTGTGAACGTATTCAGCAACTGTTTTTATACCAAGTTGATGTGCAAAGTCATTTATAGTTGATACTATTATTTGAAGCTCTTTATTTTTATGTATATCCCTGATTAATGAACCATCAATTTTTATAAAATCTGGCTTTATTTTAGCAAGATAAACAAAGTTAGAGTATCCACTACCAAAATCATCAATTGAAATAGGAGAGCCAAACATTTTTACGGTTTTTATAAACTCTCCAACCTCATCGTAATTTTCTATACTTTCAGATTCAAGTATTTCAAAACTTACCTTATCTGATACATGGGAAACTTTACAGATATTATTCATTAAAAACTGCTTGACTTCCATATCTACAATATCTTCATATGATAAATTCAGTGATATTTGTATATCTTTGTGTTTTTCTAATGTTTGTAAGATTTTTGTTGCCACCTGCTTTGTTAAATCTCTGTAATATCTTGTTTTCTGTATAGCAGATAAAACTGTTAAAGGAGAGATTATATTTCCATTTTCATCTATTATTCTAAATAATGCTTCGTATTTCCTTATTTCATTTGTCTTGTTATCCATTATAGGTTGATAAAATACCACTAACCTATCATTTCTTAAAGCATTTTTTACAAGATGTATTGTTTTTATATTTTTTTCAAACTCATCTTCAAGGTGTAAATTTTCATCATATACTATAACCTTTTCTCTACTATTTTTTGCAAACTTTAAAGCCATATCAGCTTTTTCAAGGAGAGGTCTTTTAGAGGATATACCACAGGACATGCTTATGGACATATCTATATTTTCTATATTAAATACTTTCTTGTCTATAAATGTTATTATATTTTTTGACATTTCTACTGCTTCATCTATATGGTCTTCTATTAAGATTGCAAAATCATCTGCCCCAACCCTGTATAGTTTAGCATTACATCTTTCTGTTTTCTCACATTTTTTCATAAAAGCTTTAATATCTTCTGCAACAGATTTTAACAATCTATCTCCGATATGGTTTCCGTAAAAATCATTTATATTTTTGAATTTGTCTATGTTAAGAAGTAAA
>WFQD01000349.1 GCA_015487265.1 Sulfurimonas sp.
AAACTTAATCCACCACTATCATAAGTAAGTCCTTTCCCAACAAGTGAGACTATGCGTTTTGGATTTTTTGGTTTATATGTTAAATGAATTAATTGACTCTCATGTCTTGATGCACGACCAACAGCTAACATACTTTCCATTTTTTCAGCTCGTAATGCTTTTTCTCCTAAAATGTCGCACTCTAAACCATTCTCTTTTGCAAGTTTTTTTGCCAGTTTTGCAAAAGATGGAGGGTTTAAGTCTTCTGGTGTTTGATTGACAATATCTCGAGTAAAGCAGGTTGCCTCGGCAATAATAATAGCCTCTTCAAAAAGAGAACTCAATGCTTTGACATCTTCACAAGCCAAATAAATATTTTTTAATTTTGTTTTTTTCTTTTTTGATTTATAAGCACTATATTCATAGCCCCCAAGCACAAGCCCCTCTACAACTGCTTGTATATTTTTAGAGGTCACAGGAACTGTGGCTGATTTATAATTTGTGTTTTTGAGTGCTTTTATTGCTACACTGCAAGCACTTCTTATGTCATTACTTGTCGCTGTTTCTACACCACAAAAAAGTCTATTTTTTCCATAGAGAAAACATGTTGTATCTTGCTCCGCTTGAAAACCTGCTTTTTCTAAGATTTGAAAATCTTTATGAGATTTGAGTATTTTTGCCGTTACAAATACAATTTCTAAATTATTATTGCTTTTTTCCATACCATTTTTTATGAGTTTTATATTCATCTTTTTTTCCTATTGTTCCATCTGTTTTTGATATTCACAGCCTTTTTTTGAGCCATATTTACACGCATTTGTATAGAGTTTTAATGCTTTTTGTGTATTTCTTTGTACACCCTGCCCCAAATCATACATACTTCCAACTAAAAAACATCCATTTGCATCTCCTGCATTGCAGGCTTGCGTTAAAATTTTTTCCGCCTTGGTATAATCTTTTTTTATTCCAAAACCATAATAATAGGCACTTCCAACAACCATGCAAGCATTAGAATACCCCAAGTCACAGCTTTTTTGATAATAATCTAAAGATTTTTGTGTATCTTTTGCTACAACTGTTCCTTTTCCATAAGCTTGTGCAGAGTAGTAGCACCCTTGCGCTAAATTTTCTTCATTACAAGCTTGCTCAAAAAGTGCTAATGCTTCTTGATTGTGTCCCTTTTTTGCCTGTGCTATTCCCTCTTCAATGACACCCGCAAAGAGTGCAGCTGTCAGTATGGAAATCATTCCTAGTTTTTTTATCATCTATTTTCTCCTTTGTAAAATTTTTTTTATCACTTTAAGTAAAAATGCACCATTTATTGTGAGTTCTCTATCACCAAGCCATAAAAGCACCATCTGTTTTTGAATGGATGGATTTTGATAAAGTCTCATCATAATGCGTATAGTAAAATCATTATATAAAAATAATTTTTGCAATTTTAATAGTGTATCAAATTTTTTTGCATATTTTTCTTTCCATCGTTTTTCATAAATGCTTGGTAACTCTTTATTTATGAGTACATCTGCTAGTATCTTTGCAGCACCCATAGCATAATAAATACCTTCATAGGTAAAAGGTAAAACCTGCGATGCACTGTCACCTACAAAAAAGACTCTTTTTTTATAAAAAAGCATAGTATCATAATTTGGTATTTTATACCCTAAATCTTTTGTGCTCTCTTGCAGTGATAAATCTTTTTTTAAAACTTCTAAACATTTATGCTCAGCGACAACCCCTATGTTAGAACCCTTTGCATGCGGAAATGCCCAAGCATAGTTTTTTTGTGCAACTTGTTCTCCCACATGAAAAGTACAACTTCTATAGTTTTGTGAGGTGATGTCGCAGTAGTGTGTCATTGTGGCAGAAACAGTATCGTTATTTACCTGTTTTCTTAGCTTAGAGTTTACTCCATCTGCAGCGACAACAGAGTTTGATTTTATTTTTATATACACATCATCTTTTTTTATTGTGGAAATAACATAACTTTCAAATATTTCTAAACTGACAAATGCAGCTTCATACACATCTGTGCCTGCGTTTTTTGCATGCTCTCTCAAAGCAGTGTCAAATTTCACTCTATCTACAATTGCTATGGGGGTTTGTGAAATATCTATAGAAATTTTTTGCCTTTTATGCACTAAATTGAGTTCATGCACTTCTTTTTCAATCAAAGTTTTATCAATCTCAAATGTATCAAAAGCATCAAGGCGAATGCCCCCGCCACAAGGTTTTTTAAAATTAAAATTTCTTTGCACTAAGATGTTCTTGACACCAGCAAGTGAGAGATATTTTGCGGTAGTCGCACCTGCTGGACCACCTCCTACAACTAAAACATCAGTCTCTAGCATGCAGCTGTTTTCCGAAACTTCATCATCTTAAAACGCTCACCTAAAAACTCAGGGAGAATGAGCATTTTTACTTTTTCTAACTCTTGTTTATAGATTTTATCTTCAACTTTCTCTTTGAGTATTTCTAACAAATCAAGAATTCCCATATCAACAAGTGCTACCATTTGTGCTTTGAGTTCTACAAAATCCACCCCTGCTTCTTCATAAGCATCTTTGACATGAGCAAAAGTCACATCATATGTAATGTCACTTTTTGCAAAAAGTTCTTCTCTTTGTATATTTTCATCAAAGAAAGGAATCACTTCATGTTTGGTATAAATTCGCAAAGAAAAATCGGGTCGTGCTTGCATCTCACCATAATCAAAAGTCATAAATTCAAAAGTTTTCGCACTCTGTGCCATCTCTTTTGCAAACTCCTCATAGCCAAGTGCAATTTCTCCTCTATCTTTAAAGTACTTTTGTGCTTTTGCTTCTACCCAGTCATTGTGCACATCAAACTCTATCTTATGCCCATCAACTCTTGCCGTTTTCCCCTTAAAATAGAGTTCACAAGCAAAAGCATCAAAAATCTCATTAGCAATAAAAAAGGCATTTTCACATCGTAATTCACTTAAAGATTTATAGTGTGTCAAAGAGACAACATCACCAAATGACTCTGCAAAGTACTCTTTTTGATGTCTTTGCAAATCCTCAAAACGCTCAATAATCACAAATTGTAAACTTCTCAGTAACTCAGGTCGTAATGTATAAATAAATTCACAAATATCTGCTAAAAAGTACCCATGATGCGCACCAATCTCACACACAACACCATCTTTAGTTAAAAAACCTTCATCCACTAAAGCAATAATATGCTTAGCAATTGTGCCACCAAAAAACTTACTTGTACTCACAGCAGTATAGAAATCACCACTTTTTCCAATATTTTTATATGTTGCATAGTAGCCCTCTTTTCCGTAGAGCCATTCATTCATATATTCACTAAATTTCATCTATTTTCCATTATTGACATACATTTCATATAAAGACAAAAGTTCAATTTGTTTATCAATCTCAAATATTTTTGAATCTATTCTTTGGATTTTCAAAGAGTTACTTAAGTTTTCTACATCGTATTCTGTTTTATACCCTGCCTTAAACAAAGCCTTTGTATCTGTTAAAAGTTTGGTATAAAGTGCGACATTTTCTTCACTCAAAACTATTTTTTTATCAAAATTATTTATGTTGTGCATTACCTGTTCAAACAAGGCATTGAGTTCTCGCTCTTTATCTTGCGAAGCAATTTGTGATTTAAGGTAATCAATTTTTGCTGATTCTATATCTCGAAAAGTATTAATATCGAGTGCCCAACTTGCACTCAGCCCATAATCATAATAATGCAGTTCATTAGAAGTGTCTATAAATCTTCCTCCTGTAACAAACCCCTGCCCTGCTGTTTTTGTCCAGTTGTATCCTGCTGTAAAATTGAGTGTCGGAAGATACTTTGCAATGGTTACATTCTTGTAATATCTGTTTTTGAGTATTTCTGCTCTACTCTTTTTTAACACAATATTATTTTGCAAAAACTTATCATGGGGTATATACTCTAAATGAGGAATTTTTAAACTTTTGTAATCTAAATCACTCAGTGTTTGAAACTTGGTAATTAACTTCTCTTTTGCCGTTTGTAAATCAAAAAGTGCCTGTTGAATACTATTTCGATTAATAATAGCATCATCTAAAAATCCTGAATCCAGCTGACCACTAAGATACTGTTCTTTTTTTTGCAACAAATTAATCTCTGCGTTTTGTATCTGTAGTTTTTGTTTTTCTATTTTTAAACTTGCTTGACGAATTTGCATCAACAGCGAGATAGTATCTTTAATCATCTTGCGTTTTGCAACATCTACACTATAATTGCTATAGAGTCTACTTGCATTTGCATATTTTATACCATAGTAGATACCGCCACTTTTAAAAATAGGCTGTGTCATTTTAATCGCGGCACTCTCACTATACTGCTCATTTTGGTAGGGCTTACTACGAGAATAATTATAATTAATCTGTATCGGTGCTATCCAAGAATCATGGAGTTTTGAAGCCTCTGCATTATTTTTTTCATAATCAAAACGAAACTCTTTTTGCTTTAATTCAGAGAGGTATTGGTTTAAATCACTCGTTTTTTCATCCGCAAATAGAGTTGCGTTACAAGTCAGACATAGCAGAGTTAAGAGCTTGAAAGCCTTCATCTATTTCCTCTTTTGTTATAGTAAGTGGTGGTAAAAAACGCAAGGTATTGCGTCCTGCTTTTAGTAACATAACACCATTTTCTTGTGCTTTACTTAAAATGGAAGTGAGTGTTTGTGCATCTTTCACTCGTAAACCACACATCATGCCAATTCCGACTTTTTGTGTAAAAGTATCTTGATGATTTGTATAAAACTTTTCTAATGATTTGTTAAAATAGTCTGATGTTTCTTGCAGGACTCCTTTTGCATCTAACTCTTGTAAAATATCGACAACCTCACATACAGCAGTAGCACTCAAGTAATTGCCACCAAAAGTAGAGCCATGATCACCAGCACTCAGTACATTTTTAAGCGATGTCATGACTATGCCTACAGGAACACCACCCCCAACACCTTTTGCAAGGGTAATAATCTCCGGTTCTATTTCATATAACTGTGAAGCTGTAAAGGCACCAGTTCTATAGGCACCGGTTTGCACTTCATCGACAATTAATGGAATCTCTTTTTCTTTGAGCAATTTTGCCAGAGCTTGTACTTTGGCTTTATTTTGTGGTTCAACACCACCTTCACCTTGTATAAGTTCTATCATAACACCAGCTGTATGGTCATCAAGCAAACTCTCTATAGCATCGATTGTGTCTGCATACACAAAACCATCAGGAAAAGGGCCGAAATAATTATGCATTGCCTCTTGTCCTGTTGCTTTGACAGTAGTAATTGTACGCCCATGAAAAGAGTGCTTGAGTGTAATAATTTTATAGCGTTTTATCTCACCATTGCGTTCACCGTGTTTACGCGCAATTTTAATCGCTCCCTCGTTTGCCTCTGCACCGCTATTGCCAAAAAAGCACTGCATATCATACCCACTTGCTTGCACAACTTTTTGTGCTGCGTTTGCTTGGGGTGCAATGTAGTAAAGGTTTGAAATATGTGTAATTTTTGCAAGTTGGGTGCATAGAGCCTGTGTCACTCGCTCATTCGCATGTCCAACACTGACAACACCAATTCCTGATGTAAAATCTATATACTTTTTATTGTCACTATCTCTGAGTGTTGCGTTTTTTGCGCTTACAAACTCTACCGCACTCCGTCCATATGTAGGGAGTACATACTTTTTATCTATTGCTTCTATTGTCATCTATAATCTTCCTATAATTTCTAATGCATCATCAAAATCAAACTCTGCAAGAGCGAGTGTAATGGCATATAACATCTCTTTTTCTAAAAAGGTACATTGGTACTGTTTCAAATCATCAAGTATATCTATGCATTTTTTTGGTATTTCTTCTTCTATTGCTTCTTTTAATGCTTCAAAGAGTTCTTCTTTTTTTTCATCATCAACAAGTACTGTTTTTGGTGTATCTTCTTGCTTTAAAACTTCTAATTCAGTAAGTACTTTTTCTAACTCTGTATGAAATAAAGAGCACAGAGAAGCATCCCTCTGTTTTTCTAATTTTACAGTAATGTCATATAAAGAAGATGCACCAATATTTGAAGTCACCCCTTTTAATGTATGTATAACTATTTTAAAATCTTTTTGGTTTAATGTATTTATATTAAAGTTTACATATGTTTTATAAAATTCATTTAAAATACTCAAGTATAATTTTGTATCTTCTGCCATATGAAACAGTCCAAGAGTTGTATCAATATGGACAAATTTTGGAATACTCACGAATCTATTGCTCGCAGGCATGTTCTATTACGACCACTCTTCTTTGCCTCATAAAGTGCTGTATCGGCTCGTTTAATTGCCTCTTCAATATTTGCTTCATTTTGTGTATCAACCTCTGACACCCCTAAACTTACAGTATAGTGTATACTTTTTTTCTCATTGAGATAGATACTCACTTTTTCTACATTTTTTCTTATTTTTTCTGCAACGATTTTGGCATTTTGAAGGGTTGTATTTGGTAAAAGAATCAAAAACTCTTCTCCTCCAAAACGGCAAATAATATCACTTTTGCGTTGCTGATTACGTAAAATGTTTGCCAAATTCACAATTACATCATCTCCTGTTTTATGCCCATAGGTATCGTTTATAGATTTAAAATTATCTATATCAATCATAATTAAAGAGATATTGGTTTTATGGCGCTTTGCCAAATCAAAAATATGTGCAGAAGCACTTGTAAAGTAGCGTCTGTTATAAAGTTTTGTCATAGGGTCAGTTGCTGCTAAAAGTTGCAACTCTTTTTGCATCTCTTGGAGTTTTAATTCTCTTTTGACTTTTGCGAGTAACTCTTTAGGTTTAAAAGGCTTGGTAATAAAATCAATTCCACCAATGCCATACGCTTCTTCTATAGTTTTTTCATCAGATTCTACAGTGATGAAAATAATAGGAATCTCTTGTGTATGGGCTTGCTTTTTCAAAATATGGCATGCTTCAAAACCATCCATTCCTGGCATGACAATATCGAGTAAGATAAGATTGACTTCTTTTTTCTCTAATGTTGCCAAAGCTTTTTTTGCATTTAAAGCAACAAGTACTTCATATTTATCTCCTAAGAGACCTATGAGAATGTTAAGATTTATCTTTTCATCATCAACAACTAAAATTCTGATTTTCTGATTCATACGAGACTGCCCTGTAAAGTATTGTGCACTATTGTACCAAATATATCTTCAAATTTCTCTAAACTTGTATAACTTCATTCACTTCTAAACCAAATCCACTCAAACCAACAAAATCACTCTCTTTCATAGAAGTAATTAAATTCATTTTTGAAATACCAAAAGACTTAATAATCTGTGCCCCAATACCAAACTCTTTAGGAGCTGCATTGTCTTGGTGTTGTGTTTTGTTAATAAAGACTAAAAGACCACTGTTTTGTTTTAGGTACTCAATAGAAGCCACTAAATTGTTATATTTTTTTTGATTTAAAAAAAGATCAATATCTGGCATAACATTATGCACACGTACATTCGCAACATTACCACTGACATAAAACTCTATAGCCGTATGCTCGATGCCATCATGATCACTAAAGGTATGCTGCTGTACTTTTACTCCAAAAAATTCAATCTCTTCAACTTTTTTGAGAGTCACTAAAGACTCATTTGCAAGTCTATACTCTACTATATCAGAGATAAAAACTGTTTTTAAGTTGTGTTTTTCACCAAATACATCCAAATCATCACGACGAGCCATGGTACCATCTTCTTTGATAATTTCACAGATAACCCCTGCTTCACTCAGTCCTGCCAAACGACAAATATCTACAGAACCTTCTGTGTGCCCTGTTCGTATAAGTGTCCCGCCGTCTTTGGCAATAAGTGGAAAAATATGCCCCGGTTTTACTAAATCATCTGCTTTAGCAATAGGATTTGCTAAAATTCTAATAGTATCATCCCGCTCACTTGCAGAAATTCCCGTCAAAGCATTTTTGGCATCTACAGAAACAGTAAACGCAGTCTCATAAGAAGAGGTGTTTGCACTCACCATTGGGTTTAAATCAAGCCGTGTTGCGATAGCTTTACTCAAAGCAACACAAATAAGCCCACGTGCATGGGTTGCCATAAAATTCACATGTTGCGGAGAACTAAACGCAGCCGCATACACTAAATCACCCTCATTTTCTCTATCTTCATCATCAATCATAATGATCATGTTGCCCTTTTTAATCTCATCAATGGCTTCAAGAACTCTTTGTGTAGGTGTCATTTATTCTCTTTTTAGGGCACCTCTAAAAACCCTAGTACCTCTCAGAGGGAAGAAAAAAAGATGAGATTGTGCAAAAGCTTTTATGAGTCATAGCCGTAGCTATGGCGATGAAAAGTTTTGTGCAATATCGCTTTTTTTATCCCTCCCTTCGGGTAACACAGAGGAGCCTACACTCATCGTTACTCTTTTTCACCTTAGCTATGGCTAGGGTTTCAAAAGAGTGCCTTGATTGTAAACTCCTCTGTGTTACTGAGAGGTATTAGGGTTTTTAGAGGTGCCCTTTATTTATTTTTCGGTATTATATAGCAATCATGATTAAAAAAAGGTAGCATAAATGATAGATTTAGATACTGAAATCTGTGTTTGTAACAGTTTAACAGTGCAAGATATTGCAACTTGTATCAAGGAAAATAATTTTACAACACTTGAGGCACTCTTAGAGAATGATATTTGCCCTATGGGTGATAAATGTGAATCATGTCATGATGAAGGCTTTAATAATGATGGCTTAAACATTCCTCTTGTTCTCTCTTTAGTGCAAAACGGTAAAATTTAATCTAAATAGAGAGTGTAAAAAGAACTGTGTAAACCTTAAAAATTAGATTCATTTGATACACTAATCAAGTGAATTATTTCAAAGGATTTACACATGAGCTTAATCAATCATGAAGAGTTAAAAAAACAATTAGCATCAGGAGAAATTACTTCTCTTGATGATATTACTGCAGAGTTTAAAAATATACTCAAAGAAGTAATACAAACTGCATCACAAGAAGAACTCACTTCCCATTTAGGCTACAACAAGCATCAAGAATCTTCAAGTTCAAATGCCCGTAACGGTTATAACGAAAAAACCATAAAATCTAAGTATGGAGAGTTTGATGTATCTATCCCTCGAGATAGAGATGCCAGCTTTGAGCCACAGCTTGTGAAGAAGAGAGAAGTACTTCTCGATGGTAGTGAGGACTTAATCCTATCACTCTATACCAAAGGTATGAGTGTAAGAGATATACAGCTTCATCTTGATGATTTATACGGATATGAGCTCTCCACGCAAACCATCTCAAATATTACAGAAAAAGTTATAGAAAAAGCCACTGAGTGGCAGAACCGCCCACTAGATAAAATCTATCCAATAATATTTATGGATGCAACAGTACTAAAAATCAGAGTGGATAGAGTTGTTAAAAATATAGCATGCTATATAATGCTAGGTATCAACCTTGAAGGTAAAAAAGAGATCATTGGAATCTGGATTGGAGAGAATGAAACAAGTAAGTACTGGCTTACTGTTCTCAATGATATTAAAAAGCGAGGAGTAGAAGATGTCCTTATCTTTGCAATAGATGGTCTTAACGGCTTCAATGAAGCTATTAAAGCAGTTTATCCTAAAGCAGAGGTACAAAGATGTATAGTGCATCAAATACGAAGCTCATTGAAGTTTGTATCTTGGAAAGATAGAAAAGCTGTTGCTAAAGATCTAAAGTCTGTATACTCAGCTCTAAACGAGGAGGATGCTCAATTAGCCCTTACTGATTTTAATGATATTTGGGGTAAGAAATATCCTAATATTACTGCTTCTTGGCAGACACACTGGGATGAACTTTCTACTTTCTTCAAATATCCAGATGCTGTAAGAAAACTCATTTATACTACTAATCCTATTGAATCTTTAAACGCCACAATAAAGAGAAAAACAAAATCTAAAGGCTCATTTCCTACTGAAGCATCAGCATTTAAGGTTATGTACCTTGCCACACAGGAGCAGCAAAATAAGTGGAATACGAACTGTATTAGAAATTGGTATGAAATTTATCCTCAACTTTGTATATTTTTCAGCGAAATTATGTCAAAATATACGAAGTGATTAGAGGATAAGAGGTGGGTTTACACAGTTTATTTTACGGTCTCTCTAAATAATTGATAGCTTTTAGATAGTGTTGCGGGAGTTGATACTTTTGAGAGCTAATCTCTTGAATATCTTTAAAAGTAAATTTACCCTGATTATACACTATGACCTTTTTTACTTGCTCATTTTTTCTTAGGTAGTCTACTGCATTGATAACAAAATCAAAAGCCATCAACCTATCATACACAGTTGGGTTACCCCCTCTTTGCACATGTCCGAGAATGGTAACACGGGCTTCTAAACCTAATTTCTCTTCAATCCACTCATAGACTTGTGTTGTTTTTTTTGTTCCCTCTGCCACAATAGCAAGCACATATCTTCTGCCCTCTTGGATCTCTTGTTTAAGTCTTTTTTGCAAGGCTTCTTGACTCAAGGGAGCTTCAGGAATAACACAAATCTCTGCACCACTCACCATAGCAGAAACAAGTGCCAAATAACCACACTCCCGACCCATAACTTCAACAACAAAGGCACGATTAAAAGAGGCTACTGTATCTCGAATCTTATCAAGTGAATCACGAATAACATTGAGTGCTGTATCAACACCTAAGCAGTATTCTGTGCCATATATATCATTATCAATAGTGCTCGGAACACCTACAAAATTCATATCAAATTCTGTACTAAAAACTTCTAAAGCCCGAAAAGAGCCATCACCACCTAAAACAATCAAGTTGTTAATATTATATAATTTTAAATTTTCGTAGGCTTGTTTTCTATATTGAAAGTCAAAAAATCTTTTTGAACGCGAGGAGCGGATGATTGTACCACCAAGATGGAGTATGCCTGCAACATCTTTATGGGAAGCTTTTTTAATCTTGTTGTCTATGAGACCCTCTAAGCCCTCATAAATAAGATATGTTTCTATGTGAAGTTTCGCACAGTAATCCACAAACTTTTTAATCGCAGGGTTCATTCCAGCGGCATCACCGCCAGAACTGAGGATTGCAAATGCCATTGCGTTTACTGATGTGTTCCTATAAGTTTTGCCATATCAACAAGTCTTGAACTGTATCCCCATTCATTATCATACCATGCTAAAACTTTCACTGTTTTTTCACCAACAACACTTGTCATATCAGGAACAAATGTTGAGCTGTATGTACTGCCTATAAAATCCGTTGAAACTCTCTTATCCATATCGACTTCTAAAAGTCCTACAAAACCATTTTCTGATGCTTCTAGCATTGCGTTTACAACATCTTCTTTTGTGACAGCTGTTTTGAGGTTTGCCGTTAAATCGACTACAGAAACATCAGGTGTTGGCACACGCATCGCATAGCCATTGAGTTTGCCTTGCAAATGTGGCATTACAAGCCCTATAGCTTTTGCGGCACCTGTTGTTGTTGGTATCATATTGACAGCGGCTGCACGTGCACGTCTGAAATCTTTTTTATGTTTTACATCTAAGATGTTTTGATCGTTTGTGTAGGAGTGAATGGTTGTCATCAATCCATTTTCTATTCCAAAGGCATCATCTAAAACCTTACAGATTGGAGCAAGTCCATTTGTTGTACAACTTGCATTAGAGATGATAGCTTCACCCTTATACGCATCACTATTGATGTTTAAAACATAAGTTGGCGTATCATCTTTTGCAGGTGCAGACATTACTACTTTTTCAACACCACCATGCAGATATGACTTACAAGATTCAGTTGTTAAAAATGCACCTGTACACTCTAAAACAACTTTTGCACCACAAGAACCAAAATCAACCTTTGCAGGGTCTCTGTCGCTAAACATTCTTACAACTTTTCCATTGATTTGGATGTTTTCATCATCAATCACTTTTGCATCAATCCCTTGATGCACTGAATCATATTTTAAAAGATACTCAAGCATTTCAGGCTTTGAAGTTGTGTTGATTGCAACAAGCTCTATGTCGTCGCGTTTACTTACTATTTTGATAACAATAGAACCTATTCTTCCTGTTCCATTTACAGCTACTTTTAATGACATATTATTTCCACTTTTATAAATTTTTATGATTATAGCTTAGATTTCTTGTAATTACAATTAAGGGCACTTAAGATAAACCTAATTGATAGAGTTTCTTCCGTTCACTTGAACCTGCAATATTAAGTTGTTTCCTATATTTTGCAATTGTTCTTCGCACCATTTTCACTTGAAATTTTTCTTCAATCAAGGCTAAAAGTTTCATATCACTTAGAGGTTTTGCTCGACTCTCTTTTTTGATAAGCCCAATCAAAAACTCTTTAATGGCAGCATTACTCACCTCTTCATCTATCGCTGTTGTAAAAAACTCTTTCATCGCCAAGACACCTCTGTCACAAGCAATGTATTTGTTCGCAATAGCACGTGAAATTGTCGAAGGATTATGTCCAAACTCATCTGCTAAGGTTTTTAAAGTGAGTGGCATTATCTGCCCACCCGTAAAAAAATCGTACTGGTACTCGACTATCATTAAGCCGACTTTATAGAGTGTGGCTTTGCGCATATCAAGGGCATCAACTAAAGATTTTGCTTCTTTTATTTTTTTACTAATAAACTCATGTTCCACTGCATAATTTGTATCTATAGTGATTGTCGGGTAATAGGCATCATTGAGTTTAACTTCTATGTTGTTCTCATCATCAAAATAGATCATCAAATCAGGTACAATTTGTGCAGATTCTTCCATATACTCCAATGCAGGTGGGTTTTTAAATGAGGAGATGACTTGCATCACTTCTGCAAAATCTGCTCGTGAGGAGTAGCTATAAATCTCTTGCATATTGCCAATCACCTCAACAGCTAGACTATAAGCACTATCGCTTATCTCTGCATTGTCAAGTTGAAATAAAAAAGATTCCGCCAAGTCTTTTGCCCCTATACCTATGGGATCAACATGTGCAAAACGCAAGCGTGTTTTTTCAAACATTTCTAAAGCAATATGCTCTTTTTCACAGAATGCCTTATCATCCCCTTCAAAGTAACCATTTTCATCTAAATTTTCAACAACAAACTGGGCTATCTTTTGGGAAATTGGTGTGGGAAAAAGTGGGGCTTGGAGCTGTTCATCTAAAACGTCATGCAGTGTTCTTTTTTGAATTGTCAAGGCTTCTATTTGTTCGGTTCTTGAGTTGCTCACACCACGGGAGATGATTTTTCTTGGAATTTTTTTCTCAAAATCTTCTTCATATCCTGAAGCGACTTCAACAACAGGATTACCTTCAATGAAAGGCTCCATAGCCTCGCCTAAATCAGACAAACTTGAATGTAATATAGGCAGCCAATTGCGTAAGGTATTGGAGAGTTTATGCTTGTTTTCTACCGATTGCGTTTGTCTAAGGGCTGCCATGGTTGTTAAGCACTAAAGCTTAAACTCCTCACCGAGATAGTGTTTACGTACATCTGTATTTTGTCCTATCTCATCACTTGTGCCACTCGCTAAAAGAGCACCCGATTTAATGACATACGCACGGTCACACACGGCAAGTGTTTCACGGACATTGTGGTCTGTGATAAGTACCCCAATTCCATAAGAGACAAGCTGTTTGATGACATTTTGAATATCCATCACAGCAATAGGATCTACCCCTGCAAAAGGCTCATCAAGGAGTAAAAATTTTGGCTCATTCACTAAAGCACGGGCAATCTCCACACGACGACGCTCCCCACCTGAGAGGGATACTCCCTTACGGTAACGAATTGGTTCGATGTTAAACATATCGAGCAGTTCTAAGATGCGTGCTTCTTGTTTTTCTTTCTCTTTTATCCCGACTTGTGCCGCTACCATCAAGTTGTCTTCTACACTTAAATCTTTAAAGATAGAAGCTTCTTGTGGTAAGTACCCTATGCCTTGCAGGGCTCTTTCATGGAGGGGTTTATTTGAAATGTTTTCATCATCAAAAAAAACCTCCCCTGCTGTAGCTTCCACGAGTCCACATATCATATAAAAGGTTGTTGTTTTTCCTGCTCCATTTGGACCAAGGAGTCCTACAACTTCTCCACTTTTGACTTCAAGACTCATTCCCTTGACAATCTCTAAACTTTTAATCTTTTTCTCTAAACCTTGCGCTTTTAATATGTGCATATTTTATACTCTCTTTTCTCATTGTCTCTTTTTTCTATATCGATACTCATCACTTCTATCCCGACACTTTGTAGCATCTTTATGAGCTTCTCATCGCCCCACTCTATAAAATGCAAACCCTTTTTATCAAGCTCTTCAAGCATCCCAAGTGAAAGAAAATGTTCCAAACCATGATTGTAAATATCATAATGAAAAAGTCTTTCACCATAACATTGTTGCAGTGAGAATGTTGGTGAAGTAACCTCTTCTTCCACTCCTAGCTTTTTCGCAACGGCTTTAACAAAGGTTGTTTTCCCTGCTGCCAAATCACCTCGCAAGATGACAACACCCTCGTCAAAATTCTCTAAAACAATCTCAACTAATTTTTCTATCTCATCTGAGGCTAAAGTATATGTTTTCATAATTTATGCGATATTTCAATGATTTGACGCAGTTTCTTTTTTGGTCTTGCGTTTGCTATGGCTTCGCGTGCTATTTCAAGTCCATCTTGTATATCTCTTGCCATACCATCTACCATAAGCGAAGCAGCTGCGTTTATAAGGACAATGTCTCTTTGTGCATTTGTGGCATTTGCATCAAAAATATTGCGTAATATCTGTGCATTTTCTCTGGCATCCCCACCTTGTATGGCTTCGAGTGGCATGCGTTTGATGCCATATATTTCAGGGTCTATTTCAAACTCATGCACCCTTCCCTCTTTGAGTTGTGAAGCATATGTAATGTCACTAATGCCTATCTCATCCATACCCTCTTTTGAACTTACAACCAGTGCAGATGTTGCTCCATTTATTTTTAAAGCTTCGAGCATTTTAGGGACAAAGACTTTATCAAACACACCAAGCATCGATTTTGAGACGCCTGCGGGATTGGTTAGGGGACCTAAGATATTAAAAATCGTTTTATCTGGAATGCTTTTTCTCACAGGCATAATGAACTTCATGGCAGGATGATGATTTTGTGCAAACATAAACGTAAATCCACTCTCTTCAAGCAGTCGTGCAGAATTTTCTATGCTTAAATCAAGTCGTACTCCAAGTGCTTCAAACATATCGGCACTTCCACTCTTTGAAGTAATGGAACGGCTTCCATGTTTAGCAACACTCACACCACAAGAGGCGACTAAAAGTGCTGTGGTTGAAGAGATATTAAAAGAGCCTATCTTATCGCCTCCTGTGCCTACGATGTCCATAGACCTTTCACGAGTCTCTTGACTTATAGGTAAAGGGAGTGCAAAACTTCGCATCACATCAGCTGCAGCAGCAATAGCATTGACAGAGGTACTTGCATCTAAGACTAAGTTAGAGAGAAACACTCGCATTTGTGTATCACTCATCTGATGTTCAAAAAGGGTTATGAACTCTTTTTTAGCACTTTCATACGTCATGCAATTTCCTTTATGTATTCATCTTGCAAAGATTTTGGAGTTGATTTTGTTGTAGGGATTTTAAGTACTTGATACTTTTTAGAAGATTCAAGATAGTTAATGGTAATAATACTCCCAACATCGACACCCTTACTTGCCTTTGCCACAACATCGTTAATGAGGACTACTTTGTTACTTATCATATCTTGTGCAATACTTCTGCGTTTAGTTATATTGACTGCGTTTAAAAATTTATCGATTCTCATTGTTTGATTTTCCAAATGATTTTTCCTTATTGTAGGCAAACTAAACTGAAAGAAATGTAAGAAAAAGGAAAGTTGGAACAATTTTTGCATAATTTATTTCAGATGCAAAAATTTTATACAGACTCCATGTTAGAAATCACTACTTTTTTAGAAAAAAAGCTCAAAACAATGCGAGCAAAAGAGCAGTTAAGCTTTGAAGTACTCAACCCAGACTTTGCCTCTTCAACTTATAGTGGTAATCTAATAAGGCACAACAATCAAGATTTTGTTTATAGAAGTTATAAATCATGGCTTGATTTAGCACATATTTTGACTTGCAAAATGCTAACACCACAGGTATCGGGTGAAGTAACCGTTATCATTACTTTTGAGAAACTCAATCCTGATGATAGTTTTCATAAAAGTATCAACGATAAAGAGGAAAAGTATGGTGAAGCCTCTATCTTTTCTCAAATTCATAAGATGCAAGAGCCTGCCTTTGTTCACTACTATGCACAAGCACTCAAAAATGTTCATATAGAAAAACGTACACGTATTCTTAATCTTGGAGTCAATAGTGGAGATGAGTTTGCACTTATCAAATCACTTGTAAAAAATTTTAAAGATTTAGAACTTATAGGGATTGATTATTGTGAATCTGCGATTGTTCAAGCGAGAGATACATTTAAAGATGATACTAATGTCTCTTTTTATGCACATGACATTAACGACCTAGCGGCTTTAAATTTAGGAGAATTTGACTTGATTATTAGTATTGGAACATTGCAGAGTTCTAATCTGGAGTTTAATCCCTTGCTCATGTCCATAGTACAAAACCAACTCAAACGCAATGGGGCTATGATTTTAGGCTTTCCAAATTGCCGTTTTATAGATGGTGAAATGATATATGGAGCAAGAGTAAAAAACTATGCTTTTTCAGAGATGGGACTGCTTTACAAAGATGTCATTTTCTCTAAAAAGTACCTGCAACAAAAAAAATACCGTGTGACGATTACTGGAAAAGATTATATTTTCCTTACAGCATCTTCTATAAGATAAAATGATAAAAACTTTGATATAATACTTTTATACCAAAAATAGAAGGAATACACATCATGAAAATCATTTTTTTCTTGTTCGTTACAGCCCTGCTTGCCTTTTCAAGTGAAAAGAAAATAATCTTAGGAACATATACCCATCCACAATATGCTTCCAAGGCCTTAGCAAAAGCAAAAAATCTCATAGACAAAGATGCTGCCTTAAAAATTTTTATGGATTTAAACCATTTAAACATACAAATTGAAAAAATCGATGCCTATAATGTTGTCTCCATTAAGAGTTTTACAAACAATAAAGAACTCTTTTATGTTTTGTCAAAGTTTGAAAAAAATTATGCTGATGTTTATGTCTTACCTCCCTATAAAGGAAGTGTAAAACAAAAAAAACATCTTCCAAAACAAACACCACTTCCAAAACAAGCACAGATAGCAAAAAAAGAAGTGCCTATAAAAGTACAAAAAGTTCTCACAAAAGTAAAAGAGACACTCCAGCATGAAGAGACAAAACCAATTGTAACTCACAAACCAAAACCAGTGCAAAAAGTTGAGAAAAAAGTGAAAGTTGAGAAAAAAGAGGTCGAAAAAGAGGTTGCCGTGCACATTCCAGAACCTGCATATAATGAACTTTCCACATCAACAGAGACACTGCAAGATGATGCAGCACTTGAAAAAGAGATTAATGACTCTTACGACACAACAAGTCTTTTTAATTATCAAATTGCCATTACCATTATAATTGCCATTATTTTACTTATGATACTTTTTAATACGCTCATGAAATTACGCCAATCATCAAAAAAGAAAAATAACGATATGATGTAAAGGATATAGTATGTTACAAAATAGACTCCTATTGTATGTTTTTATTGGATTTTTAATTCCACCTATTGCATGGATAGGAATTGTTTATTATACGCATATCTTTAGTTTTAACGAACTCTTAGAAATTGTTTTTTCTCTAACGATGATTGCTTACATTATTTTTGCAACAACTTTAGGGGTCTATTTTTTCTTTAATAGACTCAACATTGTCAAAGAAGCAGTGCTCACAAATATTTCTAACGATACAAGTGATGCTATTATTGCCAAGCTCCCTGTATGGTTTTTAATTGCACAGTTTTTATATACCTCTTTTGGTCCATTAGCCGTTTTAAGCAGCCTTGATTTTGTGAGTTCTGAGCAATTTTATCTTGCACAAGCTTTTACACTGCCACTTGTACTTTTGTTTGTTATTCCTGTTTTTATTGCCTTTGTTACAAGCTTAGAACACTGGACAAAATCACTCCAACTTTCAAAAAAGTACCCATTTATTACATTTAGCAAAAAGATTTTATATGTTATTTTCAATACCCTTTTAGGGAATGTAATTTTAATCATACTCTTTAACATTACACTCACAATCACACAAAACTTATCGCTTCATGCACTTATCATAAACAATCTTGTGCTTGCCCTCATTGCTTTGTCTATCTCCTCTTTTAACATCTATCTCTTAGTCAAACAGATTAAAAACTCCGTTATAGGTATCACCAACAAAGTTTCTACAGAGTACAATAATCTCACAAAAACTTTAGAGGTCGATGCACGAGATGAAACGGGGATAATGGCTTGGTCTATCAATATGTTTTTATCTGATTTGCAACGTACAATTCAAAATGCCAAAGACTCTTCAACTGCCAACAAAACAGATGCACAAGAGATGAAACAGATTATGCAAGAGACAAATGCCCATATTCATGAAGAATTTTCTGTTGCACAAGCGACAATTGCACAAGCACACTCAATCCAAGAGGTCGTACATACATCGACACAAAACTTTCAAAATACACAAGAAAACATGCAAGCAGCAAACAGCGCCCTCAATCAAGCAAAAAATGAGATAGAGACACTCCTTACAAATGTAAACAATAGCATAGAGTTTGAATATGCTATGAATGAAAACCTTGAACAATTAGTTAATGACACGAATGAGATTAGAACAGTGCTTAATGTTATTAACGATATAGCAGAACAAACAAATCTTCTTGCACTGAATGCTGCCATAGAAGCAGCACGTGCAGGTGAACATGGACGAGGGTTTGCTGTTGTAGCCGATGAGGTGCGTAAACTCGCAGAAAAAACACAAAAATCACTCTCAGAGATTGATGCTACGGTTAGTATTAACATTCAATCTGTCAATGATGTCAGTACACAGATGCTACATAATGCAAAAAACATGCAAGAACTCTCAAATATTTCTGCAAGTGTTGAGGATGCTTTAAACACGACTGTAGATACTATGCAAAAAACAAATACACTTGCACAGATTAGTGCACAAAATGCAGATGAAATAGACACGCATACAAAAGAAATGTTGCACAAAATTGCACATATTAATCAGATGTCGCAGGAAAATACAAAAAATATTGACACACTCTCTCAAATGGCTGATGCACTCTATAGCTCATCAGATGATTTGCATAAACAGCTCTCTTTATTTAAAACCTAAGTAAGAGAGTATAACTAACTTAAGAAGCAAAGCCGCTCGCAAAATTATCTTTTGCCACAACAATCTGTTTTTGCTTTTCTTTGCGTTTTGTATCTTTTTCTACAAATATTTTTCTTCGTGTTTGAGGATCCATTTCTGTATAGTACATCACAGCAGAGTATGTTCCTGGAGTTGGGGTGAAAACCTGTGCTTGTTCTGGATTCATCTGTAGTTCATCGCGTGTAAAACGTTTGAGTTCATGCATATCTTTCTCTTCACAACCCGGATGTGCAGCGATGAGATAGTAGGTTAAAAACTGCTTTTTCCCCTCTTCTGCATTTAACTTATCATACAATTTTTTAAAGTCTATAAGCGTCTGTTTTCCGGGTTTTCCCATGAGTTGCAGTACATGCTGCTGTGTATGTTCGGGAGCAACTTTCATCTGCCCTGATATATGGTGTTTTACCATCTCTTTTAAGTAAGAGTACCCATGCTTTTTGTCGGCTGTTATAAGGTCATAGCGAACACCTGAAGCCACAAATGCCTTGCGTACTCCCTCGACCTCACGCACTTGTCGCAGTAAGTTTATGTTACGACTGTGATCTACTTTCATCGAGTTACACAAATGATTTGCATCAACACACCGTTGATGATCACAAGTACCAAGTTTGAGTTTTTTCTTGCACTCATAGCCGTACATATTTGCCGTTGGTCCACCGACATCAGAGATGATGCCTTTGTAGTCTTTGTACTTGTTAAAATCTTTGGCTTCTTTTAAGATATTATCTTCAGAACGGGTACGAATAGTCCGACCTTGATGCACCCCAATCGCACAAAAATTACACTCACCCCAGCACCCATGATGGGTCATAATAGAAAATTTAATCGTCTCTAAACACTTGACAGGACCCTCTTTTGCATAGTAAGGATGGAGTTCACGGGTAAAAGGGAGGTTTGAGTTTGCATCCATTTCCTCTTCATTGAGGTGGTCACACGGTGGATTTTGAATAAGATAACGGGTATCAACACGCTGACAAAGTCCCTTTGCTGCTATGGGGTCATTGTTATCATAAAAAAGGTCAAAAAGGTCGATGTATTTCTCTTTCTCATCTAAGCACTCTTGATGCGAAGGAAGTTGATGATACTCATGCACAGGTTCTTTTGAAATATAACAAACCCCACGAATATCTTTAAAATCTTGCTTTTTGTCAATCGCTTTTGTCAGCTCTTCAAGTGCAATTTCACCCATGCCATAAATGAGTAAATCTGCTTTAGAATCAAATAAAATAGGCTTTTTGAGTTTGTTTGACCAGTAGTCATAGTGTGTAACGCGTCTGAGTGAGGCTTCTATGCCACCTAGCACAATAGGTACAGTATTTTTAAAATATCTTCGAATCAGATTTGTATAGACTAAAACAGCTCTATCGGGACGTTTTGTATTTTTACCCCCAGGTGTATAATCATCGGAATTACGAAACTTTTTTGTTGCAGTATAGTTACTTACCATGCTATCAACACTGCCACCACTCACACCCCAATAGAGTCTTGGCTCCCCTAAACGCGAAATGTCATCGCTAGAGTTTACATCGGGTTGTCCTATCATTCCTACTCTATACCCCATGCGCTCAAGCATACGCCCAACCATAGCTACACCAATAAAGGGCGAATCTATATAGGCATCTCCACTCACTAAAATCACATCACAATAGTCCCAGCCTCTGCTATCCATCTCTGCTCGAGTCGTTGGAAGAAAATCTGCCTCGGTGAAATTAACACTCTCATTTTGTTGTGATTTTTTTTTATTTTTATTGCGTCTGCTCAAATTTTACCTTTATGAACTACTACCCAAAGAAGTAGTATATGTTTGTCTATGTGCAATACTATAGAGTAATGCTTTGTTTGCTCTATCTATAAGAGCATCGCGTGTGTCATCTTTTTTTATTTGTGTCAATCCATAAGTGATACGAGTATTGTACTCAAGAAGAAACTTCTCTTTTAAAAGCTTTGCATTGAGTTTTTTTACTAACAATTCAGCATCTTCGAGTTTTGTTTTTGGTAAAAATATCACAAAATCACTTCCTGTCCAACGGGCAATAATATCACTTTTACGCAAGGTATGTGCAACAGCTTGCGCGACATCTCGTAAGAGTTTATCACCCTTTGTAAATCCATACAGAAGATTAATTTTTTGAATATTGCCTATTTGAAAATAGATAATAGAAAAAATTCTTTGGTAGCGGGCATGCTCTTTAATCGCCTGCAATAAAATTGTTTGCAAATGCATTCTATTGGAGACTTTTGTTAAAGGGTCTGTAGCTACAATAATAGCAAGTCTTTCATTTTGTATTAAACATTTTTTCAGTGTAATATAACGCAACAAATGGCTTCGCATTCGCATAAAAACTTCATCTAAATCAAAAGGACTGTGTAAACACTCTGTCACACCTGTTTCATAGGCTATTTTCGTTCCTTTCTTATCGTCTTGTTTATTCAGGTATAAAAAAGGCATAAATTGTAGGCTTGTTGAGGAACGAATTTGTTTACATATGTTGAGTATATCTATATTTCTACATTGTGAATTTGCTATAACAAGATGGATGGTTTTTTGTGCTTGGTAAAGGTTGAACTCTTCTTCAGATTTTATTATTTCCAAATCAATATCATCAAGTTTTTCAAAGTACCCTATTAAGCTTTTCAAACTATTTGTAACATCGTTTAATAAAACTACATGATATACCATTGTGTTTCCCTAAATTTAAAATAATGTAGTATGATTATAGCTACTTTATGATTAAAAGCATATATTTTAAATAAGAGATACCTATGATATACCCTTACGAAAACATCAAAAACTTCACACTCCCTGCTCTTTTAGATAGAGCAGTCACCCTTTATAGTCAAAATGATGTTTTGACAAAAGTTGCACAACCTCCCATGAATTACGAAGATTTCAATCGTAATGTACACTCCATGATTACTCTCTTAAAAGATAATGGGATTAAAAAAGGAGATAAGGTTGTACTCTTGAGTGAAAATATGCCAAATTGGGGGGTCGCTTATTTTGCTGTGACTTACTTTGGAGCGGTTATTGTGCCTGTCCTTCCTGATTTTCATACTGCTGATGTACATCACATCATCAGACACTCTGAAGCAAAAGCTGTTTTTGTCTCAAACAAGCACTTAAGTACTATAGAAGAACTTACAGATTCAAAACTTCACTTTGTAATTAACCTTGATACACTCTCCCTTATAGAGTCTCTATCGGGCAATAATTACACAGCGAAAATTGTACAAAAAATCAGTGATATGAGTGCTGAGAGTGTCCAAGAAGATGATTTAGCAGCCCTTATCTATACTTCAGGAACCACAGGACACTCAAAAGGTGTTATGCTCTCACATAAAAACCTTGTGACCAATGCAATGTGTGGATTTGAGAAGATACACATCACTCAAGAGGATGTCTTTTTATCTATCTTACCACTTGCCCATACTTTAGAGTGCACGGTTGGCTTACTGATTCCTATTTTACATGGGGCAAGTGTTCATTATATAGACAAAGCACCTACACCGAGTGTACTTTTAAAAGCTTTTACACAAGTTCGCCCTACGATGATGATTTCTGTTCCACTCATTATAGAAAAGATTTATAAAAATAAAATTCTTCCAAAATTCAATGCCTCCTTTATTATGCGTTTTTTATACTCTTTTGCTTTTTTTAGAAAAATACTCAACAAAATTGCAGGCAAAAAACTCTTAGAAACCTTTGGTGGACGACTGCGTTTCTTTGGAATTGGGGGTGCAGGAATTTCTCCTTATGTTGAGCAATTTTTAAAAGAGGCACATTTTCCTTATATTATTGGGTATGGTTTAACAGAAACAGCTCCACTGCTTGCTGGTTCCGTGCTTGGGGGTACTATAAAACTCACATCTACAGGAACAGCAATGGCTGGAGTTGAATTGAAAATAGCCGAAAATGGAGAAATTTTAGCGAAATCACCAAGCTTAATGCTCGGTTACTATAAAGATGAGACACAAACGCAAGAAGTCATTCAAGATGGCTGGTTTCATACGGGGGATTTAGGCTATATTGATGCAGATGGATTTTTATTTATCAATGGAAGAAGTAAAAATGTTCTCATTGGAAGTGGTGGAGAAAATATTTTTCCCGAACAAATAGAAGCGACAATCAACCAACATGAAGCTGTACTCGACTCACTTGTTTTACAAAGAGATGATGACAAACTCATTGCAAAAGTACATCTTGATTATGAGCTCATCGATAAAATGTTTCAAGCAGATAAAAAAAGTGCTGCCGAAGTCAAAAAAGAGGTAGATACACTCTTGGAAAATATGCGCATTGAAGTTAATGCAAAGGTATCTTCTTACTCAAGAATGGTAAAATTCGTAGAACAAATAGAACCTTTTGTAAAAACACCGACAAAGAAAATTAAGCGCTACTTGTATACTGCTTAAAAAATGGAGAACAAAAAATGGCAAACCGATTAGAAAACGAAGACAGTCCTTATTTACAGCAACACAAAAACAATCCTGTTGATTGGTGGCCTTGGTGTGATGCAGCATTTGAAAAAGCTGAAGCTGAAAACAAAGCTATTTTTATAAGCATTGGGTATAGCTCTTGTCACTGGTGTCATGTGATGGAGGAGACAGTCTTTGAAGATGCAGAGTGTGCAGCAATTCTCAACAAAGATTTTGTCTGTATAAAAGTAGATCGTGAAGAGCGTCCAGACATTGACAAGCACTACCAAGAGGTGCATATGCTACTCAATCGTCGTGCAGGCGGATGGCCAACTTCTATTTTTGCTACACCACAAAACAAAGCATTTTTTGCAGGCACATACATTCCGCCCGTTGCAAGCCAAATCAATCCAAACGCAATGGGTTTTAAAGAGCTCACCACACTCATTGCTACAAAAATTGCACAAGCAGATAAACAACTTTTTGACAATGCGGAGGAGATAGAGGGTTTCATAAAAAAGGTAGAACATCCTAAAGAAGCAACAGTGTTAAAAGAGGAGTTTTCAAAAAACTTTATGTTGCAAGCAAAAAACAATTATCAAACGGCTTATGGTGGATTTTCTGTAGCACCAAAGTTTCCACATGCCTCAACACTCAACACTCTTTTAACCATAGATAGACTCTACAGTGATGCCGCAGCAAAGGCAATGTTTACAGATACACTCAACCATATGAAAAAAGGTGGTATGTATGACCTTGTAGATGGAGGTTTTTGCCGCTACGCAATAGATGAGAAGTGGCTTGTCCCTCATTTTGAAAAAATGCTTTATGATAATGCCCTACTCTGTGATGTTTACACTGCAAGTTATCTCAGTTATAAAGATGAAAAACATCTTCAAATCGCTAAAGAGATAGCTGATTTTTGGTACAACTCTATGAGTGAAGATAATCTCTTTTATAGTGCAAGTGATGCCGATAGTGAAGGAACAGAGGGACATTACTTTGTATATAGCTATGCGGAAGTTTACAATATTCTAAAAGAGCATAATTACCAAAATATCGAAGCAATGTGTGAGGCGATGAGTGTTACAAAAAGTGGAAATTTTGAGGGTAAAAATATTATTCATTTTGAAAATGGCAACATTCCCCCATGGTTTGCAGATGTAAAAATACTTTTACAAAAACTGCGACATACTCGTGAGTACCCTTTTATAGATAGAAAAATACAGACTTCTTGGTCTAGTATGATGATTCATTCTCTTTTTAAACTCGGTGCTATTGACAGTAGTTACAAAGAAAAAGCTATAAAAAGTCTTGATGCCCTTTTAGAGACTATATTTCTTGATGGTACTCTTTATCATACAACCCTCATTCATAAAACACCAAAAGTGGAAGCCTTTTTAGAAGATTATGCTTTTCTTTCTCAAGCACTTTTAAGTGCCTATAAATATACACAAGAAGAGATTTACCTTATTCATGCACAACGGTTTGTAAACAAGGCACTTGAGCTCTTTTATACCAAAGGAGTTTGGAATTTTAGCGTTGGAGAATTTGCGACAAAAGCAGAAATTTCAGATAATACCTACACCTCTTCAGTAAGTATTATCATAGATGCACTTTTAACACTGGGCACACTTTTTGAAGATGAAAAATACACCCATTTTGCCTTTAAGACTTTAGAGTACAACTCCTATGAACTTGGACGTAAGCCAATTTACTCTCCTGCTATGCTTACCCAAGTTTTTCGTTATCTCAAAGGCGATTGTGTCATTAAAACCAATGAGGATAATTTAAAAAACTTTGCATTTGAGTTGGCAAAACTACAGTACCCTTTCACCTTATATAAGGCAACACAAGAGGAGAATTATTTAATTTGTGGCGATAAAAGTTGTTTTGCAAACACTTCTGATGCAACACAAATAAACCAACTCATAATAAACTCTTTCACTCATTAAAAATGGACAATACATTGAAAAAAGCAAAAAAGAAAAACAGAGTTTCGGTATGGATAAAAAAAGAGGTTTTAGCCTATGAAAGTGAGCTCAAAACCCTCCAAATAGAACTGCTGAAAATGCAAAACCACATCAAAGCCACTGGACAAAAAGTACTCATGATTTTTGAAGGGCGTGATGCTGCTGGTAAAGGCGGAACCATCAAACGCATTACAGAACATCTTAATCCGAGAGGAGCAAGAGTCGTTGCCCTTGATAAACCAAGCGATACAGAAAAATCGCAATGGTACTTTCAAAGGTACACACAGCATCTTCCCTCAGCAGGTGAAATTGTTCTTTTTGATAGAAGTTGGTATAACCGTGCAGGAGTAGAGCCTGTGATGAATTTTTGCTCGCAAGAGGAGCATAAAGAGTTTTTGCATGAAGTACCAGAGTTCGAAAAAATGCTTGTAAACTCAGACATTAAAATTTTTAAATTTTATTTTTCTGTCTCAAAAGAGGAACAAAAACGCCGTTTTGAAAAACGCAGAACAGACCCACTCAAACAGTATAAACTCTCCCCTGTTGATGAAAAATCGCAAGGACTTTGGGACAAATACACTATAGCCAAATACTCTATGCTTTTAGCCTCCCATACTGATCATGCCCCTTGGACTGTGATTCGTTCCGATAACAAGAAAAAAGCACGTATCAATTGTATTAAACATATTTTAAATGAGTGTCATTACCCCAATAAAATAGAAGATAAAAAACTCAAAACCGATAAAAACATACATATCCTCGCTCAGGATGAGATAAAAATTATGGAAACAGAGATGAGTTTAAAGAAAAATAGTTAATCTATTTTAGCTATAATTTCCTTTTAATTACAAAGGTGATGTATGCTCAAAAATATCGGTAAATTTATGTTCATGATTGAACTTGGATTTAAA
>WFQD01000350.1 GCA_015487265.1 Sulfurimonas sp.
AGATATACTTTACTTATATCAAAACTGCAAAAGGAGTTTTTTATGCAGATGAAAAGAAAAGGTTTTACCCTTATTGAATTATCAGTTGTTCTTATAATTATAGGACTTATCATTGGTGGTGTAATGAAAGGAAAAGATCTCATTAACAGTGCAGATCAGAAAAAAGTTTATAATACTTGGATTAAGCAGTGGCAAGTAACTTTTAATGCTTACCAAGATAAAACAGGCAATATCCTCGGTGATGGCAAAGCAAATGGTGGTACACGCGCTACAACTGATGGAAGATGTGATAATGTCAGACTGGATAACAGTAAAACAGTTCAAGATATTCTCAAAGCAATGGGCTTAGATGTTCCTTCAAGTAATATCGCTACATCAAATGGTGGAGCCTATACGATAAAAGGAAAATATACATCTGCAACTGCAACTGCATACCTCTATTTTCTTTACAGTCATACTGAAAAAGTATATAAAAATAGACTCTATATTGTTAGTATGCCTACAGATGTTGCTATCGCATTTGACACAATGACAGATGGACAAATGAACCCAAGTGCTGGAGCATTTAGACGCTACCCAGACAATGCAAAAGGTGTTGGTGGAAAATCAACTGCATGGCCAGATGCATCAAAAACAAAAACGGTTGATGTCTCTCTAGAACTATAATCTTTCTTTTTCTAAAAGAATTAGCTTGCCATTGTTATGGCAAGTTAAATCATAAAACAAATTCTAGTGCTTTGGCATTAACATAAGCAAGTGTATGCCACTGTTTTTGTGGTGCTATCAAGTTCAAATTTTTCGGATGAGAACTTCTTGAGAGTGCTACATAAAACTGAGAAGGGGCAAAGATTTCATTTGTCTCTATAATCAAATTTTCTATACTCATTCCTTGTGATTTGTGAATTGTAATCGCAAATGCAAGTTTAATAGGAAATTGATACACACTAAAAACATTCTCTTCGACCATCTCCTTTTTTCCATTCACCGTTTTCTCTCTCCAAATAGCCTTACTTTGTGCAACTATTTCAAGTTTTATGACTTGATTGTCACCCTTTTGCACATAAACATTCGCTGTATCAATCTTCACAACAACACCCCGCTCACCATTAAAATAGTTCCAAGCATTGCGTGTAAAAAGAACAGGAGCACCCACCTTCAAATTGAGTTCTTTTTCTATACGAGCATCTTGCATAAAGCGCTCTATCTCTTGCTCTTTGCTTGCCTTATTATGTTTGACAACTTGTGCTTCTTTCACAAAAAGCTCATTCTCTATAAATGCAAGTTGGCGTTTGTTATGTTGCATTGCAGAAGCATTTTTGCCAAAAAGAAAGGTAAATTGATTCAAGTCATTGGGCAGAGGCTTAATGAAGGTATTGAGTTTATTATGCACTTGCTCATCAACATACCCAAAACGCACATGATGTAAAAGTTTTATAAATGCAACATCATCTGTTCTATAGATGTGTGTAAGTTCCACTTTTTCAAAATCAAACACACTCCAAGATTCCGACTCAAAAGCAAATGCCACCTCCTTTGCTCCTCGTGTCACAGGAGGCAACTGTAAAAAATCGCCTACAACTAAAAGTGAACCTTGAAAATTTGCTTGTTTGAGCCGCAGTGCTATCATATCAAAAACTCCTGCACTTACCATAGAAATTTCATCGATCACAATAAGAGCCATACTCTCTATCAATTTTTTCGTTTTTTTCTTCAATTCTAACTTTGCATTTTTTTCTAATTCTACCCTATCAGAAGCAATTCCAAGATCAAAAAAACTATGCAGAGTTTGCCCACCAATGAGTGTTGCAGCCATCCCAGTAGAAGCAAGTTTCGCCACCTTTTTCGCATCATCTTCATATGCTTGAATAATCTCACGGGTCAATGTCGTTTTACCAACACCTGCACCACCTGTTAAAAAGATATTTTTTTTATTGTGAAGTTTCTCTATTGTAGCATTACGATAATTCATAAGTGAAGTGTAGCCATATTCACTATAATTTTAGATAAATACTTGTACTATTAGTTAAAAACATGAAAAGGACTTTTTGTGGACAATAGAATTTTAGTCGTCGATGACAACAAAACATTAGCAAATTTAATCGCAAAACAACTACAAACAAGTTTAAGCTATGAAATAGATATAGCCTACAGCCTTCAAGAGGCAAAACTCTTTTTACATAAGTACGATTATTTTTTGACACTCTTAGACATTAATCTTCCTGATGCACCCAATGGAGAAGTCGTAGACTATGCACTTTCAAAAAAGCAAAGAATTATCGTCCTCAGCGGTAACATTGATAAAAATTTCAGAGAAGCAATGCTCAAAAAAAATATCATTGATTATGTCAATAAAGGAGGGGTAGCAGATGTCAAATACATCATCCAATCCATCCAAAGATTAGAGAAAAATAAAAATCACAACATTCTCCTTGTCGAGGACTCTTTAGTCGTACGCAAACAGATGCAAACACTTTTGGAAAATATGAACTTTCATGTCATCGCAGTTGCTCATGGAGAAGAGGCACTCGGTATGTTACAAACATCGACAGAAATAAGTCTCGTGCTTACAGATTACAATATGCCTGTCATGAATGGCTTAGAACTCACCCAAAGCATACGAAAAACATATGACAAAAAGAAACTCCCTATCATTGTCCTCTCTTCAGATAATGATGAGACAACTACCGCCCTCTTTTTGAAACAAGGAGCAAGTGACTACATCAAAAAACCTTTCTCTAAAGAGGAGTTTTCTTGCCGTATACACAACACTTTAGAGACTCTTGAATATATTCAAATGCTCACAAATTATGATGTGAGTTTTGATGATTTATAAAAGAATAATCTCTCCAAAAGGAATTTCTCTCTCCTTTTTACTCACCCATTTCACTTCAAAATGGGGTGCTTGAACAGGAAAAGTTCCCTCCAAATCTGTAAAATAAAGCAGGAGTTTTACTCCGTCAAATTTTTCTTCACAATACTCAAAAACAGGTCGAAAATCAGTTCCTCCATTGCCTTTGAGCACTACTTCTAAAGTATCGCCACTCGTAAATGTTGTGTGTGATTGGATTGTATCATCGCAAACTAAAAGTTCTATCTCATAGTTTTGCACCAATGCCATTAAAAAATTTACTTCACTTAAAAATTGATTTAAGAGTACATCATCCACCGATGAAGAGCTGTCAATAGCAATGACTAAACGAAATGTTTGCGAGATATTTGAAGGAAGATAGATGCCATAAGAGAGGAGTTTTTTACTCGGTGGCAAAAGTACATAATCATCGCGAAAATATTGATCCAGTGCCGATTTTATCTCCTCTCGCCAATCAATTTTTCCAAATACATTCAGCTGAAAAAATCGTTCTATTTGCAGGGGTGCTTCGCCTCGTTTAAACTCTTTTTCAAGTTGTGTTATTGCCTCCTCTGCAAAGAGTTGCTCTTGGAGTATCTCTTCTTGCAAAGCCTCTTGCGTTTGTTCTTCTTTATTTTGTACATCTTCAAGATTATCCGCTTCATACTCTAAGCCCTCATCTTCACGCAAAATGTCATCTTTTAACTCTGCATAAATCTCTTCCGCATACTTTCCTTGAAATCTTTTTCTATACTGTGCTCCATAGGGCATATCGAGTCCATTCTCAACCAACATATCATTAATAGCCATATCTGTTGCCATCTGCCACAACCAGCCACTGCGATTGTTCTTGCGTTTATCATGGGCTAAACTTGCATGCATTGCACCATTTGCGAAAACAAATTCAAGCTCACTTATCTCAAGTTTTTCCAAATACTCATCGTTATATTCAAGTGTGATACCATTACTTTTAAAAGCTTCAATATCATCATTTTTCACCAATACAAGTTTTGAAGCCAAGGTTCCAAAATAGGGGTAGTCCACTAAAAGTTTTGCCTTAGCTTGCGATATTTTGTAAGAGAGCATCCTTCCCCTTTTTTGTTTTTCAATCAATTTATGTTATAATACTTAGTAAAGACTTAAAAAAGGATTGGTTATGTTTGTTTCTTCATATAGCACTTACATTGATACAAATCGCACTCCGAAGTCACAAGAGAGTAAAAAAGAGGAAAGAAGTACAGAGGGTAGCTCTTTTGCTAAGAAACTTAATGCCAACCCTATAAAACTACAGCAGCAAACTCAAAATCTTCCCATAAATTATGTCTCTAATTATAAAGTTTTAAATAACCAGCAAAAGCTCCAACAAGATATGCAACAAAATATGCAAAAGCTCAAATTTACTAAAATGAAAACTTTTACAAATGCACAGGCAGCTTACAGTGATAACACAAAAATGTTTTCTTTACTCATTAAACCACGAGCAACCCTCAACCAAACACCACGGATTGACAAAAAAATGCCTCCCCAAGCACAAGAAGCAAAAGCATCACTCATGAAACATCAAATGGTAAACACCTATATAGCAAACGAAAACTACTACCGCATTACTGCCTAATCTTCTTCCTTCCAAGCCTCCGTTTTGATACTCCGACCATCATCAAATATTTTTAATTTATAAGCATTTTGACATAAGCCATTTTCTAAATCCATTATCATAATTTGCATGATTTTTTTACACTTTTTTGGAATATCGTAGTGTGATTTAAGCCCTGTCATAAACTGGCTTATTGGAGCTTTTTTATCCATTCCTATCACATTATCGCGACACCCTGTTAAACCTATATCTGTTAAGTATGCCGTATTTTGGACAATTTGTAAATCGTCGGTACTCACATGGGTATGTGTCCCAACAATCGCACTCACTTGCGACTGAAGCATCATCATCAGTCCGCGTTTTTCACTTGTAGCTTCTGCATGAAAATCTATAAAAATATTTTTCACACCTGCTTCTTTTAACTGCTTTACATTCGCTAAAGCACAGCGAAAAACATTATCGGTATAGGGCATACCATAATGCCCCATAAGATTTAAAACTGCTAACTTTTCACCACACACTTCATAGGTCTTCAGCCCCGTACCTGCAACTCCCTCAGGGTAGTTATGTGGACGTAAAATTTCACGAGATTCAAAGAGTGGTACAATGTCTTTTTTATCCCACGAGTGATTACCCCCTGTCATGACATTGACCCCTGCATTAAACAACTCATCGGCATTTTTCATCGTAAGTCCAAAGCCATGAGAAGCATTTTCATAATTGGCTATCACAAAATCAAGTGCTTCTTCTTTGATGATTTTTTGCAAATGGTCTTGAATCATTTTACGTCCTGGTTGTCCGACGATATCGCCTATAAAAGCTATTTTCACTACAGTACCTTTGGTTTGTTATTTCTAAGATAAAAAAGTGTCGCTTTGATGATGTCATCATCATCTTTACTTTTCGATTTTATCATCTCTTTAGATTCATTGAAGTATGTCACTGTGATATTTTGCCCATAATTCATAATCGATTTTATCTTTTTTTCTAAACTCAAAAGCTTAATAACCATCAACTCTATAAACTGTTTTGTCGGGGTATCGAGTTCTCCAAATCTATCGCTCAATTCTTCTTCAATCTCATACACTTCTACTACATTTTCACATTGGGAAAGTCGTCTATAAACATCTAAACGCAGTCTATCTTCTTTAACAACCTCATCTGAAATAAACGCAGAGATAGTGAGTTTAATATCTACTTTTGCTCGTTCACTCTCTTGGGTATTGCTCAACTCTTTGATGGCATCTTCTAACATTCGTAAGTAGAGGGAGTAACCAATGTTCTTGATGTGACCACTCTGTGCATCGCCTACTAAGTTCCCACCCCCACGAATCTCTAAATCATGGTAGGCAAGCACACTTCCACTGCCTAAAAAGGAGTTCGATTCTAAAGCTAAAAGTCGTTTTTTGGCTTCATCGGTCAAGGCTTCTTTATTTTTTACCACAAAGTAAGCAAAACCTTCCACACTGCCTCGCCCTACTCTTCCACGAAGTTGGTGTAGGTCGGCTATTCCAAATCTATCAGCACCATCGACTAAGATGGTATTGACTCGTGGCATATGGATGCCTGATTCGATGATACTTGTTGCAATCATCAAATCATATTCCCCTGCTTCAAATTTGAGTAACTCTTTTTCTGTCTCAACTGCAGAGATTTTCGAGTGCAACATCACGACCCGTAACTCTGGTAAAATCGCTTTAAGTTCACCGAGTTTGATAGGCATATGGTCAATCGAGTTATGCACATAAAAAACCTGTCCCCCACGGCGGAGTTCTCGCAATATAACTTCTTTAATCAGTTTTTCATCATACTCTTTGACAAAGGTTCGCACCCCTTGGCGTTCACTTGGCGGTGTGAGAAGCTGGCTCATTGTTTTGATGGAACTCATCGCTTGATTGAGTGAACGTGGAATTGGAGTGGCACTCATGGAAAGCAGATGCACATTATGATACAACTCTTTAATCTTCTCTTTTTGTTTCACCCCAAACTTATGCTCTTCATCGATTATCACAACCCCGAGCTTTTTAAACTCAAGTCCAAAAAGTGTATGTGTGCCTACAACCGTATCTATTTCACCTGAAGCCAGTCCTTTGATGATGGCATTTTTATCTTTAGTGCTGACAAATCTATCGAGTTTTGCATAGCGAATGCCCATACCGCTAAAACGCTCATCTAAAGAACGCCAATGTTGTGCAGAGAGGAGTGTCGTTGGCACTATAAATGCAGATTGATAGCCTGATTTGTATGCTGCAAAAATGGTATTTAAAGCCACCTCTGTTTTTCCAAAACCGACATCCCCACTCAGAAGTCTATCCATGATATTCCCAGAACGCATCTGCCCTATAATTTCATCAATCGCCTGCGTTTGATCTTCTGTATACTCAAATCCTGAAAGATTTTGAAAGGCTTGTAACTCTTTTTTTGCAATGTCAATTTTGGGAGATTTTATCAAAGAGCGTGCGGCAGCGGTATTGACGATTTGCCCTGCTATCTCAAGGAGGCGTTTACGAACTTTTGCTTTGAGTTTTCCAAAACTCCCTTTGCCGAGTCTATCTAAAATAGGCAAACTTCCCCCACTTGCGATATAGCGGTCAATATACTCTAAATTTTCCACAGGAAGTAAAATCTTATCATCGCCAACATACTTAATCACGATAAAATCTTTGACTCCTCCAAGGATTTCTGTTTGCTCTATTTTTTCAAAAATCCCTACCCCATACTCTTCATGAACGACATAATCGCCACTTTTTAGGTCATCAAGTAAGATAGCAGTTTTTCTCCGTCGCCTTTTTACATCTGGCTTATTAAGGGAGATAATCAACTCATCTTTTGAGATAATATTGAGAATATATCCTGCTCGCACATTTGTAATTGCTTTTGTGTCGTAAAGTCCGACTTGTTTGAGTTGGGCATCACTCGCAGCGATAATCGTCACTTTTTTATCGCTATGCACCCGTAAGAGTTGTTCAACATTTGCAACAACTAATGCTTTATAATCATCACTCTCTACTAAAACATCCACATTAAAAGCTTCTCGTGGAAGTGTTGGGTTGTTGATACCATAGGCATCTTGTAAAATATGGTCTAAGTTGCGACTGAGGAAGACTTTTTTGTTTTCTAAAAAGCTCCTTGCATGCTCTTCTAAGTGCCAAAAACCTAAAGAGGCAATATCTTTGACAAGGGCATCAAAGGGAGAGTTTTCTATTTTTTGTGTAAGTTCTTGAAATGCTGTTGCATCTAAAGAATAAAATGCACTACTAATCGTAATCTTTTCTAACTCTTCTTTATTTGTTCTTTGTGATTCGAGTTCAAATGTTTTTATCTGCTCTATCGTTTCATCAAACAAAGAGATACGAAAAGCCTTCTGTGCAGATGGTGGATAAATATCTATAATATCCCCTCGAAAAGAGATTTCACCTGCAACTTGGACAATATCTACAAAATTATACCCCCAAAAAAGCATCTGTTCTTTGAAACTTTTGAGGTGTATTTCTTCGCCAAATTCTAGCGATGTTTGTGCTAAAAATTCTGCGTTTGGCAAAGGAAAGAGAAGTGTTTTAAGTGGAGAAATAACGAGCGGTTTCTTTTTTGCACCGTAATACAAACGCAGCTGAGAAAAGAGTTCATGGAGTTCTTCTTTGTAAGAACGTAAATCATCTCCAAAGCTTGGGCGAAAATCTGGAAAGAGTACAACATCACGATGAAAGAATTTTGCGACACTCTCTAACTCAAGTGCCTCTTTATAATCTTCACAAACTAAAAGTTCAAGATCCTTTTTTTCATCTGTTTTAAAGTAGTTAAAAAGAGCAGTTTGTACCATCTGTTTCCTAGTGTTTTAGTTTAAAAGTTTTTTATCTGCAGAAGTTGCTTGGGCTTCTTTAATCGTACTCGTCCCCTCAAAAATACCTTTTGATTCTATAATAAGTTCTGTAGCAACAACTTCTCCTTGCAAATGCCCCTCTGCTTTTATTTCAATTCTCTGTGCATCGACATTTCCCTCTAGATTTCCCTGTACTATAAGACGATTGGTATTAACGGTGCCTTTTATATTTCCACTCTTACCAATATTTACATCTTTTTGTGAGTGAATCACTCCTTCAAATTCTCCATCTATATAGAGATTGCACGTAAGTTCGATTTCACCTTTTATTCTTGCCCCTGCGGTAATGATGGTAGTGTTTGTGTCGGTTTTAACACTTTGAGATTCGATGTTGCTGCTACTAAAGATTGCCATGGTATTTTTTTCTCCCTTTTAAATATTTCATTATAATTATCTGGCGTCCATTTAATAAACCAATATGGGTTTAAGACATCATACATATAACGGATTTCATAATGCAAATGGGGTCCATTGCTTAACCCTGCATTGCCTGTATAAGCAATAAGCTCACCTTTTTGTACAAACTGTTTTGATTTTACCACAACTTTATTTAAATGCCCATAGAATGTTTTAAAACCAAAGGCATGATTTAAAATCACAAGTCTTCCAAACCCACTGCGTTTATGACGTCCGGCATACTCAACAATCCCATCTGCTGGAGCATATACAGGTGTATGCATCGCCGCTTTTAAGTCTATACCCCTATGGAACTCTTTTTTATGCAGGGTCGGATGAATGCGATAACCAAACTTACTTGTAATACCTTTATATTCAATAGGCGAACCATTAGGAATAAGTTGCAACAAAGTAATTCTTTGCTCAAAACTCAGCTTACTCAAATCAAAGCGTTCTTGCACACTTCGTTCTTCATCTGAGGGTTCTAAACCGAGTCGTACTTCCATCTCTGAGAGAGAATCTGCAAGGGTATCAAGCTCTTTTTTCTTTGAAAGGAGTTTCTCTTGTGTTGCTTGCATAGTGGCATTGAGGGCTTTGTTTTGTGCTTCAAGATTTTTATATGCTATTTCCATAACAGTTTTCTTTGCTTCTACCCTATCTACACTTGCATCAAGATATAAGATAGTCCCTACCCCTGTAAAAGTCAAAAGTAAAAGAAAAGAGAGTCCATAAAAAATGGCTTTTTTAACAAATTTATGTAAATTAATCTGCTTCACACCATTATCATCATGGATGGTAACTGTAAAATGATTATGCATAATATGCCTTTAAAAATGCTGCAACGACACTAAATGAACCAAAAACAAGATACGTCTCATTTGCATCAAAAGCAGTAAAATCAGAGTATTGTATAGCTAAACTACTTAAGACTTCCTCTAAAAGTGCCTGTTGCACTATCCGTTCTTCTTCAATGGCAATAATTTGCACCTGAGAAAGAATAGGTTTTAAAATATGCAATATCTCTTTATAATTTTTATCTTTATAGCTATTGTAAACTAAAGTAAATTTTTTGCCTGCGAGTGCATTTGTAATCGCTTCTGCGGCTAAGGTATTGTGCCCAACATCAAGTATAATATTATTTCCAAGTTTACTCATACGTCCAAAGAGTCTTGCATTATGAAAACTCTTTGGAGTGTAATCAATTTTCAAAAACTTCAGAGCACTCACGGCTAAAGATAAATTATTAACAAGATACTCTTCTAAAGCAAGTTCTTCTCTTATTATTTTTATTTTTTCTCTATCATTACCATCTAAAAGTGCCTCTACATCAAAAAGACAGCACCCTTTTGCTTGCACGATTTGCTGACTCCATTCCCTCACTAAAGGCTCATTTTGTTGTGCAAGAATTGCTGTTTTTTTCACAGCATTGAGTTTTGTTTGCACAATCTCTTGAAGTGTATTGCCTAAAAAAGCTTCATGATCTTTGCCAATAGGAGTCACAAGTGTTAAAATATTATCAAAAACAGCCGTTGCATCATGTTCTCCACCAAGTCCAGCTTCTAAAACAACATAATCGACATCTCTGTAAATATACATTGCAAGCAGTGTTGTGTACTCAAAATAACTCAACATTTCTGCATCTTCTTGACTTAAAATTTGTAAAAGTTTTTGATGTGCCTGCTCTAAGAGTGCATCTGAAACACTCCTTCCATTCAACCAAATACGTTCATTAAATTCTACAATATGTGGCGAGCTGTAATGCCCTACATTCAAACCAAGACTCTCTAATACTGTTGCTAAAAACCGCCCCGTTGTGCCTTTGCCATTTGTTCCTATGATATGGATTACTTGAGGATGTAGAAAGTGCTCTTGTACCTGAGCATAGACTTTTGGCATGCGAGTATAATCAATTTTATCATAATAAAGCGGTTTTGATTCTAAGAATTTTTGTAGCAAAATTATTTTTGATACTCCGCTCTATTTCTTCCCTCATGTTTTGCTTTATAGAGGTATTCATCTGCCGAATTCACCGTTGCTTGGAGCGAAACATGTTTTTTTCTATCAGAAATCCCCGCACTTGCAGTTACTTGTATACGCTCTTTATTGTACATAAAACGGGCTTTTTGCACATGTTTACGTACTTTCTCGGCAAAAATAAAACCACCTTTGCTGTCTGTATCACTCAAAATGGCTAAAAACTCTTCCCCACCAAAACGTCCAACGACATCCACTGTTCGAGACTCTTCTTTTAAAATTTTTGCAAACGCAGCAAGCACTGCATCCCCTGCATCATGCCCAAAAGTATCATTCACTTTTTTGAAAAAATCAATATCAAACATCACGATACTATAGTTTCTCTCATAGCGTTGAAACTCTGCCTCTTTTATCTCTAAAAGCTCATCAAGTGCACGTTTATTGTAAAGTTTTGTTAAAAAATCCTCTTTTGATTCTTTTTTTGTTTTCTCTAACTCTGCTTCAAGGGTACGAATCTTTTGACTCATCTTGCTTATTTCACCACTATGGTCTTTTAAATCACGACTGAGTATTTGTGTATTTTCTTCAAGGGCAACCGCTATGGTATAGAGTTTTTTATGAGCTATTTTAAAATTTGCTCCTGAATCTTGATTGTAACTCTCAAGTTCTCTTTTAATCTTTTGAATGTCCGCATTCGAAGCATCAGAACTCTCAATCATACTAATTAAACGCAAAGAGAGTTTATCTACCACACCATCAAGTGCCTGCACCATCTCTTTGACACTCTTTTTATCAAGGGCAATTCTCAGAGCAATTGTACTTTTAATCTCTCCTGCAATATTGGCACTCTTTAAAAGTGCTGGATCTTTTTTAATTCGAGCACTCAAACTTGCAATCTTATCATTTGCACTTGAAGCGATAGAAGGAACAAAAGAGGAGACAAGTAAAGCTGCAATTTTTTTCATACTCATCTGCTCAACTAACTCAGGCTTGGAAACATGAGAGAGATTCAGATTTGTAATACTCTTTTTCAAATCTTCACTATCTATAGCACCAAACTGCTGTAATTTTTGTAAAAAGCTATCATCATATGTTGTCAAAAAATTAACCCACAGTTGTCGAAACTGATTGAGTTGTGTCGCACTTGGTGCATGTGTTATCAAATCTAAAGATTTATGTGCAAGTTCGGCAGCTTCTTTGTTATGTAAAACTTCTACAACTTGAAGAATTCTCTTTGTGAGTGTTGTTTGAGCTTCTAATAAATCTGCACATTGTGTCGGATTGCTACGGCTGAGTTTTGAAGAGAGAAAACGGACAAGTTCATTGATTGTTTTAATGCGAAATGTTGCTAAATCTTTTTGTAAATCTTTACTCAACCCCTCAGTCATTTTTTGCAAATGTGAACAATCTTCCACTTTCACACCCGCTTTATTTGCCTCTTTACAAAAAGCTTCTGCATATGCATCAGGAGTTAAAATTTTTCCCTCTAACTCCAAACGTTTCATCGCTCTTTTAATAATTCCTTGAACTGTCATCACGCTACTCCTTAGTGTTTTGTACCCTCTGCAGATACCTGTGCAATAAATGAACTAATTGCCTTAATAGAACTAAATTTAATCGCATCAAATCGTTCTTGATCGGTTAAAATCGAATTCGCCACAACAGAAAAATCGTAGGTTCCGCTTGCATTATACTGCTTGCTACTCGTTTCTGATACTCGCAGTATAGATAATGTTGTAGTCGCTCTATAAGCAATCACATATCCATTACTATCATACTGAATAGGTGCATACGAGGGCTCAGACAAAGCAATTGTTAAATGTGTTTTTGCTTGTGCATAACTTGTTAAAGAAGCATGAAATATTTGTATAATAGCACTATCAACAGCATCTTTTATCAGTACTGTATTTTCAGGATCTTGCGCTGAAATATGCACACTTGTACTAATTGAGTCCCCTGTGACTTGACGTGCATACTTTGCACTTGGTTTATAACCACAAGAAATCAGCAATGAGACAAGCAAAAGCATCGAAACAATTTTCATCTTTAGCCTTTTATCACAAAATTGACAAGTTTGTTTGGAACGACTATCTCTTTGACTATCTCTTTATCTTCAAGCCATTTTGCAACTAAAACTTTCGCTGCTGCTATAATTTCTTCTTTGTTCGCTTCTTTTTGTACTTCCACTTCAGCTCTGCGTTTTCCATTAATAGCAATCCCTAAAGTCACACTCTCTTCAACAAAAACTTCTTCAAGTATCTCTTGTTTTGCAAAATTTTTGAGGTCAAAGTAAGTTTTACTAATCTCCCAACAAGTATGTGGAATTACAGGCTCCATAATAGAACTGAGTATCCAGTAACCCTCACTCCACACATCTTCGTTTGATTGTGTATTGAGTGCATTCATCGCTTCCATGACACCTGCTATCATCGTGTTAAAAGTATAACGCTGGGCAAAAACATCTTGCGCACGTTTGAGGGCTTCATACACTTTTTTACGTGCAAATTTTTCTTCTTTACTTAAACTTGCATGCTCAATTTTTGGTTTTGCTTCACACACTCGCACGTGTTCACTTCTGTCAAAAAAGCGTTTGATAAACTTGTAAGCACCCTCTACTGCACTATCATTCCACTCCAACTCTTGTGTTGGCGGTGCGGCAAAGAGGATGAAAAGTCTTGCTGTATCGGCACCATATTTGGCAATGATTTCATCAGGGTCTACAGTATTGCCTTTAGATTTTGACATTTTTGCCCCATCTTTAAGCACCATGCCTTGTGTTAAGAGTTTATCAAAAGGTTCATCAAAATCAATGTAGCCTAAATCACGAAACACTTTTGTAAAAAAGCGTGCATAAAGCAGGTGTAAAATGGCATGTTCAATCCCACCAATATAATGGTCTACTCCCATCCAGTATTTCATTTGTTCTTTTGAAAAAGCCTCTTTTTCCCAGTTTTGTGGCGATGCACAAAAACGCAAGAAGTACCACGAAGATTCTACAAAAGTATCCATTGTATCTGTCTCTCTGAGGGCATCCTTACCACACTGAGGACAAGCACAATGTTTCCATGTTGGATGATTTGCAAGCGGCGAGCCTTCACCGTTAATCTCTACATCTTCAGGAAGTGCAATAGGAAGATTCTCTTTTTTCTCCATCACTAAACCACAATCATCACAATGCACAAAAGGGATAGGTGCCCCCCAGTATCGCTGGCGACTGACACCCCAATCTTTGAGTTTATAATTGGTTGTTTTTTTCCCAATGCTTTTGTCTTCAAACATTTTAATGATGTTGTATTGACTCTTTTTAGAGTGCATCCCATCAAATTCGCCAGAGTTAAAAAGCACACCCGCATCTGTATATGCTTTTTCACTGACATCTATCTCGGCATCTTTTGGCTTAATGACTGCATTTATAGGGAGATTGTATTTTTTTGCAAAGTCATAATCTCTATCATCATGGGCAGGCACTGCCATTACCGCCCCACTTCCATAATCCATTAACACAAAGTTTGCTATCCATACGGGTACTGTTTTTCCTGTTAAAGGGTGAATAACATTTAAACCTAAAGGCAGACCCGATTTCTCTTTTTGTCTCTCTATGGAAGAGCTGTTTTTCATGGCTTTAATCTCTGCTATGGTAGCATCACTTAAAAGGTCATTTTGTATCATATAAGTTACAATCGCGTGTTCAGGAGCTAAAGCAGTATAACTTACACCATAAATTGTATCAGGACGGGTTGTAAAAACATCAAAACTCTCAAATGCCTCGCCTAACTTTGCGTAAGACTCCTTATCAAAGAACAAATCAAAGGCTAAACCATTTGACTTTCCAATCCAATTTTCTTGCATCGTAAGGACTTGCTTTGGCCATCCACCTTCAAGCTGTTTTAAATCTTCTAAAAGTTCATCAGCATAGTGTGTGATTTTAAAGTAGTACTGATTCATATCCTTTTTTTCTACAGGAGTATCACAGCGCCAACAACACCCTTCTACCACTTGTTCATTTGCCAAAACTGTTTGGTCATGCGGACACCAATTAAGCAAACCTTTTTCACGGTATAAGAGACCTTTTTCATACATATCGATGATAAATGATTGTTCAAATTTTGTGTAGAGTTCGTCGCTCGTTGCAAGTTCGCGTTTACGAGAAAATGAAAAACCTAAAGAGTAAAACTCATTTTTCATATAGTCAATGTTATCATAAGTCCATGATTTTGGATGCGAATTATTTTTAATCGCTGCATTTTCAGCAGGCATTCCAAAACTATCAAAACCTATAGGATGGAGAACATTTTTGCCCTCTTGTCTATAGTGACGAGCAAATGCATCACTAATAGAGTAGTTACGAACATGCCCCATATGGAGTCTCCCACTAGGAAAAGGAAACATACTTAAAATATATTTCTTCTCTTGTGTTGTATCTTCACTAGGTTCAAAACTATCGTTTTCTTTCCAGTATGTTTGCCATTTTTTTTCTATTGTTTTTGCACTATATTCCAATTTATTTCCTAATACTCTTCTCTATTTTTTGAACTCTCTATATAAACTAATCCCATTGAAAACACATTGGCGATTAAAGCACCTATGGAGAGTGCTATTGCCCATGAGTCATCGCCTATAATTACCAAAAAGATAAACGCAGGAATCAGGTGTAAATCAGCCACTAAAGAAGAAGCCAGTAACTCAGCTGAGAGTAGATTACGTACACCTATTTTTAAAATTGTAGAGATAAGATTGACACTTGCCGCTACAAAAAGTGAAATAGCTGTATTTTCATACAAAAACCCAGCTATCGACGTGAGACTCATCAACGAAAAAAATACATATACTACTTTACCCCAATCCATAACTATCCCCTTAGTTTCTTACATCACACCCGATTCATATTGCTCGCGCATGCGTTTTTTCTCTGCTTCTCTTTTTGCTTTTTCCGCTAACTTCACATGATAATTTTTTACATCAAAGCCAAACCATAAAAGAATTGGAGAAGCCACAAAAATAGAAGAGTATGTTCCAACAACAATACCCACTAAAAGTGTAAAAGCAAAGGCATGAATAATTTCACCTCCAAACATAAAGAGTGTAAAAACCACAAAAAATGTCGTCAGTGAAGTGAGAGTTGTTCGCGCTAATGTTCGTGTAATAGACTCATTAATAATCTCAGAGAGTGCCACATTTCTTGACTTCACAACTCCCTCACGAATACGGTCAAATACAATGATAGTATCGTTGAGTGAGTATCCTAAAAGAGTTAAAAGTGCCGCTAAAACATCTAAATTGACATCTAAACCCACAAGGGCAATTGCACCTGAAGCGATGGAAACATCATGCACTAAAGCGACGATGGAAGCCACAGCAA
>WFQD01000351.1 GCA_015487265.1 Sulfurimonas sp.
GTTAATTACACACTAACTATCTGCACACCCTCTTCTAAAACATAACAAATATAGCCTTTTACAGACGCTCCTGTTATCTCTTTGACTGCGTTTACATAGGCACTCACTTGTGCGATATGGTGCTTTTGAGAATTTAGTGAGCTTTTATAATCTATCACATTCCATCCACCCTCTTTATGTTTGACAAGAAGGTCAATGTAGCGGAGATTTTGATTAGACTTAAAAGCTTTTTCTTTGTAACATACGCCCTCTGTTAAGGCTTGAAACGCTTGATTTGCTATCAGCTGTAGCACTCGTTTTTCTATTGCCTCAAACTCTTGTATCTCAAGAAGTGTGCCAAACTTGTTTTGCATCATCTGTTTTGCATTGGCTATATACTCTACTTTAAATACAGCCATCATCTCTAACATATAGTGCATTGCAAGTCCAAAGTTAATCGCACTAAAATCAGACTCTTCCTCTTTTTCAAGAGCTAAAATATCACTTTGTGTTCCATAATAAAAGGCTTTGTACTCTAACTTTTCATAGGCTTTTTTTTGCTTTTGCACGGTGTTTGAGCAAGCGAGTTTTCCAAAACTGCCCACTTGCAAATCAAGACTCTCAAAAGTTGAATCTTTACTCTTTTTTATGATGATTAAGTTCTCTTTTGCACGGGTAAACGCAACATACAAAGCATTGAGATTATCTTCATAAACAAGTTTTTTCTCTTTACTCAGGGCATTTTCATAGGCACTATCAAGGGCATCGCGTCCCTTTGTTCTGAGATAAATATTTTCAAGATGTATCCCCTCATACTCGTAGATGATGGCATCGCGTGCTGCAGGGGCTTTTTTAAGTCTATCCATCACAATCACATGGGCATACTCCAAACCTTTTGATTTATGCACCGTAAGTACTCGCACACCGCTTATATCTGAAGCTGCAGCCGCTGTATCTATGCGTTCATACTCAAAAAGTAAGGACTCTATATCTGCATAACGAGAAAGTGTATGTAGAAATCGAATGAGGTGAAAAGAGTTGTCAAAAAGTCTATACTCATCTATCACTTTTTTTACAATATCCACAAGTTTTTGTGAGTTTACATCAACTTTAAAAAGTGGCTCTACTTCTTGGTCTATGAGTGCAAAAAAGTTGCGTTTGTAAATTTCTTCATGAAAATAAAGATACTTCAAATACTCTAAAATTGCTTGTACACTTTTTTGATTGATGAGCTTGGTTGTCGTCTCTGTGACCACGGCTATGCCTGCATCTTCAAGAGCATTTTTCACCATTTCACCATCGCCATTGGTCGCACATAAAATCGCTATATCATCAACATTGGCACCGAGTTCTATAAAGCGATTGACCGCTTCTAAAGTTACTTCTAAAGGAGCATCATCTTCTAAAACTGAAACAAACCCACCTTGTGCTTCAGGGCGAACAAGTTGTGGGGTGTAGCCTTGTATCTTCTCACTAAAAGCACGATTTACAAACTCTATAACCTCTTTTTGCGAACGGTAGTTTGTGAGAAGTTTTTCAACATGTGTTGCGTTTTGCTTAACAACTTCACCAAACAAGGCACTCACACCCCCTCGAAAACGGTAAATAGACTGTTTTACATCCCCCACAAAAAAGAAACTGCCATCTTCAAAAATTCCATTTCCTGAAGTGATTTCACCAATGAGCGGTCGTAAAATCTCATACTGCAATATACTTGTATCTTGAAACTCATCCAGCAACATATGTTCTATCTGTGCATCCAAACGAAAGTAAAGAAATTCGCTATCGTTTATACGGTGTAAAATGGCATAGACAAGGGAAGTCACATCAGAAAAGCTCAGTTCACTATCTTCCATATAGAGTGCTTTTTTACTTTTGACATAAATATCTAAAAGTTCACTCAGTCCGTAAAAAAAGTTCTGCTCTTTGGCTCTGTTGTAGCCTTTCACTGCGTTTTGAATCGCTTGCAAATATGTATCCATTTCAGGAGTAAAACATTTCGTAAAGGTTCGGTAGTTTAAGCTTTCTCTTCCTAGCCAACTCTTTGCTTGTAACTCGGCAAAATTCTCTGCTTGGACGGCTTTTAAAACAGTACTCGATGCACTCTTACAAGACTCTATGATTTTTTTCAGTGCAGCAAACGCAAGCATGGCATTTTGTTCATGCACTTGGAGGGATTGTGGTGTAAAGACAAGGTGGGCAAGTTCCTCTTTTTTGATATAAAAAGCATCTAAAAGGTGAAAAATATCCCCCAGTCTTTTTTTAGACTCTAAAGAGAGATTGATGAGGATATTACGTTTACCTGCGACACTTACCTCTTTTAAAAATCGGGACATGAGTTTAAGTTCATGCTGTGCGGCAAAGGTGGTGAAATCAGGCATTAAGGAAGCATAAAGAGAAAATTTACGTAAAATTTGTGTAAAAAAGCTATCAATCGTCATGATTTTGGAGTGTGCATTTAAAAATTCATTCAAAATTCTTTGACGATTTTGCAAAAGATAGGCTGCTAAACTCTGTAACTTTCGCAATCTCCGCTAATTCACCGCGTGATTCTAACTCTTCAAGGGTTACAACCACCCGCTCACTCATCTCTCTGGCTGCTTTGTTTGTAAAGGTAAGTGCCAAAATTTTAGAAGGCTCAGCCCCCTTAAAAAGTAAAGAGAGGTAACGAACCACAAGCATAAAAGTTTTTCCACTTCCAGCACTTGCCTCATAAGCAAGGTTATTGATAAACATTAAAATTTCCTCCAAAAAGAGCTACTCAAAAGCACAAAGACCGTATATACTTCCAACCTTCCAATAATCATCGCAATAGAAAAAAAGAATTTATCAAAATCATTAAAAAAAGCAAAATTATCAGAAGGACCCACAAGTGCAAACCCCGGCCCAACATTGCCTACTAAAGCAAACGCAGCCGAGACTGCACTCATCGCATCAAAACCACGGGCATAGATATAAATTGTCACAAACATCACACTCAACATAAAAAGGGCAAAAAAACCAAAAGTAGAGGCTAAAATTCGCTCTTTTTGTTTTTTCCCATCCACAAAGACAGAGATTATACTTTGTGGATGCAAAATGCGTTTCAGTTCAGAGGAGAGGGTTTTAAAAATAATCACATAACGAATGACTTTCACCCCTCCAGCGGTTGAACCTGCATTTCCTCCTATCATCAAACCTACAAAAATGATAGCAACTGCTAAATGCGACCAGTTGCCATAATCGATGGTTGCAAAACCTGTCGTTGTCATCACAGAAGCTATAGTAAAAAAAGAGTGTTTTGCTCCATCATAAAAACTATCACCTCGCATATCCATATGTGTAAAGGTAAGTGCCAAACTTAAAAAGAAAAAAAGTATAAAATACCAACGTAACTCTTCTGATTTATAGCCACTCACATCTCTATGATACAGTTTTAAATGTGCTAAAAAGTTAATGCCTGAGAGCATCATAAAAATAGTGGTTGTCCAAATGATACCATCGTTTGTATAGTAACCCAAAGAGTTGTTTTTTGTAGAGAAGCCTCCTGTTGAAATCGTTGAAAATGCATGGTTGAGTGCATCAAACCAAGTCATGCCAAAATACTTCAATAATAACATATCGACCACAGTTAAAAGTAGGTACACAAGCCATAAACTCAAAGCAGTATCTTGAATTTTTGGAGTAAGTTTCTCTAACTCGATACCTGTAGCTTCTGCTTTAAACAGCGACAAACTCCCTGTAGGGTTTATCATAGAAAGCAGTCCAACACCTAAGACAATCACCCCAAGACCTCCCATCCAGTGCATTAAACTCCGATGAAACAAAAGCATATGTGGCAAAGACTCAATGTCACTAAAGACTGTTGCCCCTGTAGTTGTAAAGCCACTAATCGCTTCAAAAAATGCGGACATAAAAGAGATATTGGTGTAAATATACAAGGGAATAGCCCCTGCAACACCGAGTAAAATCCATAAAAGATTGACAATTAAAATACTATCTTTTACTTTGAGTGTCAGTTCATGTTTAAGCAAGAGTAAAAAAAGAGTGAGATTGACAAGAAAAAAAAGCCCATCAAATAACAAAAATTGTTTGTAATCTTCATGGTAGAGTATGCCCACAAAAACATCAAGTAAAAAAATGAGCGAAACCGTCATGCCAATCAAAGCAAGAACTTTGAGAATATTTTTAAAGTTCATAAATCCATTGCTTCACTTTTGCACTCTCTTTACTTTCACAAAATGCCAAAATAGCATCATTTTCTTGTACTTGAAATGTTTGTGTCCATGCTTGCAATTGTTCATTACGTAAAAAAAAGAGTTGTGAATGTTTCACTTTTGGTGCTTGGATTTTTGTACCGATGTAAGGAGAATCTGCAAAAAATTTACGCATCTGAATATTTGCCTTGGAACCACAATAACTCTTTTCTATGACCACTCCATTGGAGCCTATTTCTTCCATAATTTTGTTATAAGCACTCATTTTTGTCCCACGCACGACAATAATTCCAAGTGAGTGCATCAAGGAGTAATACTCCATCTCGTTGTTAATTGCCATCACTTTTTGAATGCCCTTTTCTCGTGCTTCAAGACATTTGGCAATATTGTACTCATCTTTATCGGTCGCACAAATAAAAATATCTGCGTTTTCTAAACCCTCATCCTCAAAAAGTGTTTCAATCCCGTACTTCGAATAAATCACAGAAGCTTTCCCTTCTAAGGCTTCATCTGCTGCTTCACAAAGAGCAAAATCTTTTTCAATCAGCTTCACACTTTTGTTTGCCTCTACAAGCTCTTTTGCAATGGCAGTGCCAAGTTCATTTGCCCCATACACAACACATCTTTGCATACTGCTTTCATGGTTTTTCTCAAGTTTATGACAAACGGCTTGTATATCTGCTTCTAAACCAAAAAAATAGACTAAATCATTGTGCTCTATAAAGGTCGGCTCTTTGGGAATAAAAAACTTTTTTTCTCGTTCTATGCCGACTAAAGCAACTTTTTGTGTGTCAATTTCTTTGGTATGTAAAATCTGTGCTGAACGAATGGAAATAAGTCTTTGATCGGTATATTTAAAAAACTTTACATTATTTGCCAAAGGGTATTCTAAAAGAGAGGCGATAGTCGTAGAGGTGAGTTTGATTGGATAAATAAATTTATATATATCGAGCTTCTCTTGTACTAAAGTATCGCCATAAAAATGGTTTTTAATACGGACTATTTTTTTCTCTATGTTTAACACAGAATCTGCCATAAGTGTCGCCACCAAATTCACATTATCTGCATTTGTAACAGCAATAAAAAGGTCTATATTTTTAGATACAAAGTGCTCATATACACGAGAATCCTCCACATCACCACTCAAAGGCATGATGTCTAAACTTTCTTGAATTCTATGGAGGGCTTCTTGGTTTTTATCTATTATAGTAACATTGTGCCCAATGCTGAGGGTTTTAGCAAGGTTAAATCCAACTTTTCCAGCACCTGCAATAATAATGTTCATAATTATTCAGTAGGGTCTTGCTCTTTTCTACCTATTTTTTTCAAGTACAAAAAGAGTCCCAAAAGACCTAAAAGCATCACAACAGAAAAAATTTTCTCACCAAGATAAAATTTTTGTTCTATTTCTTGTTCTTGTGAGAAGCAGTAAGGCACTTTTTTTGTAATTGTTGGTTCAATCTTGCCCTCTTTTGCTTCTAAAATTGCCATTTTTACATCTTTTACAAGTTGATTCACACCATTAAGATAACGGGTCACTTTCCCCTCAGGAGAGAGCACAATCAAAGCAGCCCCATGCATATAATCCACTTTTCCCTCAGGAGAGACCTTTTTTTGAAAACTAAAACCAACCGTATCGGCAAGAATACCCGAGCTATTGTTTTCACCAATTACAAAGTGCCAAGCATCCTTGATATAATCTCTATGAATAGAGTTAAGAATATTTCTGCGTTTTGCCGCAGCGAGTTCTGGTTTTTCATTTTCAGCAAAACCAACTGTTAAAACCTTATAATCTGTATTTTCAGCTAATTGTAATCTGCCGAGCATATCCGCCATTTGATTAAGCTGAGGACTACAAAGCCCTGCACATCGGTAATAATTAAGTGTTAAGAGTGTTGGTTTGCCTTCCATAAGCTCTTTGAGTGTTTTTGTTTGCCCATCTGAGTCAATGAATTGTAAATCTAAAGGTACCATTGCCCCTAATTTTTCATTGATTCCAATGGTATTTGCTTGTAAAAGTGCAACAAGGAATGTTACAATTAAAAAAAACTTTTTCATCTATTTTTGCTCCTTATTTTGTACTGTGCATTGTACAAAAAATTTCTTTATACTAGGTAAAGAGGGACTATTATTATCTTTACTTTGCTAAAATGACTGAAAATTATTTTAGGATTTCATATCATGTCTAAACAGCTCCTCTCTGCCCTCCTCTTATCAAGTACCCTTGTCCATGCTTCCAATGAAGCTCAAATCAAACAAGAAGCAAAAGATGCCATCTTAAAACTCAAATCAAGCCTGCAAACACGACTCAAAGCAAACTTACAAAAAGGGGGTGTTGTCCAAGCGGCTGCGTTTTGTTCTCGAAAAGCACAAGCCATTACTCATGAAGTCAATGTGAGTTTTGCCCATGAAACAACTGTACATAGAACTTCTCTACACTATCGCAATAGTGAAAACTCTCCAAAATCAGATGAGAGAGCAGTCTTAGAGCAGATGCAAAAAGATTTTGAATCAGGTAAAGCACTCCCGCCACTCCTTGTAAAGCAAACAGATGAAAACACCTATAAAGTTTACAAACCTATTTTCATTAACAAAGGAGTCTGTCTTAAATGCCATGGAAATGCTACACAGCGAGATGCAACTGCCTATAAAACAATTTTGAAAAACTACCCGCAAGATAAAGCAGTAAACTACAAAATGGGTGATTTACGCGGAGCATTTGTCGTTAAAATTGTGCAGAGATAGTTTATCTCCCGCACATCAAAGCATATTCACAAAACTGGCATGCTTTTGACTCTTCACATTTTTCAAAATTCACCTCTTCAAGCATAAGCAAATCTTTAATATTTGATTCTAAAACGGCAAGCTTTTCTTGCAAAAAACTCTCAGGAACAATTTGTGACTCTTTTAAGTCATAAAAACCACACGAGACATTACCAAGTCCACTTGCTAAAAGATAATAAAACTCAAGCTGAAAATCTGTTGCCTCTGTGAAATTGTTTTTATTGTAGAGTGTATAACTTCCTGTTTTATAGTCAAGTACTGCTATTTCATTGCCGCGTTTATCAATTCTATCGATTTGTCCAATGAGTGTCATGCCTGCAAAATCAACCTCAAAACTCTCTTCACACTTCCACACTTCCCACCCTTGTGCAAAGCGTTCAATTTCTGCTGCACAAAATGCTTCAAGCCGTTTTTTTTGTAAAGCGATTAAATAACTCTCAAGTTCACTCTCTCCTTTTTGTGCATCCAACTCTTTTGCCAAATCATCTTGCAATTCTTGAAGATTATCATACGAGTTGCGTTTTGTGTAGAGTGCTTTGAGTGCTAAATGCACGGCATTGCCTATTTCATACTCTTGTGGCATATCTTTTGGTATTTCATGCCCTCGAAGATGTTCGACATAAGCATGGTAATACTTGCGTTTACAGGTTAAAAAAGTTTTGAGTCGTGTGTTTGAGAGTTTAACATCTTGAAAACTATAGGGAAGTTGTATCTCTTTTTCTTCTGGCTTTGAACTCTGCTTTGTGTGAAAAAGAACATGAGCATATTCTACTTCGTCATAGCTATTCTCTGTTTGTATATGCAGTTGCTTTAAAAATCGTGAAGCACTACTCTCGCTCGAATCCACATAACTTATCGCAACTTCTTTTGCATTGTTCATAAGCATGGCATAGTAATGTTTTTGAAGATTCTCTCTATCGCTCATGGTTGGCAGATTAGCATTTTCTCGTATTTGGGTATTTAAAAACATATCTTTGTCACTGCGTTTTGGGACATGCTTATCATTAAAATCAACAATAATAACACCATCAAATACGACTGAACGAGTCTCTAGCACACCCATAACCGTAATCTTCCCACCTCGAATATCATCTAAGCTTCTCGAAGCTAAACGCGACATAAAGAGACTCATCAAAGATTTTAAGCTCAAATCATTTAAAGAAGCAAGGATATTTTTAAACTTATACACCTCTTCAAGAAAAATTTTCACTTCCCTTTTTTTACTAAATTCTCTGCTCAAATCTTCTAAAAATGCTATAAAATCTATCTCTTTGGGAGATTTCGCATACACACCTAAGAGTTTCATATAAACACTATCGCCCACTCTTTGTACTCTATGGTAATTCTCTTGCGATTTTTGCTCTATAGCTTGAATGCTTGCACTTAAGGTATTATAGAGCTGTGAATTTATAAAAGGCTCCCCCATTGCAAAATTGTAATTTCCCTTTGTATCAAAACTACGAAGCAGTGGAGCAAAAGATTCATCGGGTAAAATAACAGCAATATTTTCAGGTTTATACCCTTTTTGCACAAAATCATAGACTTTTTTATGCACAAACGCAACTTGTAAGAGTGCTTCACTCAAACTTTCACTTGCAATATTTTGATTAGTATGTATTTTTTCTTCTGAGAGAATTGTTTTATCGTTAAAGGAGAGTCGATATATATAGCCCTCTTGAAGGGGGAAATCACTCAAAAGTGACTGCATTTTTTTATTGTAAGCGGTTGTTGCAAAGAGTAACTCAATTTGCATATACTCACATGCTTGCTCAAGAAGTTTGAATTCAAACTTTGTGAGGTGACCATCCACTTTGAGACGTACTTTTTGATGTTGCTGTGCATAGGAGGTATTGAACTGGTAAAGTTTTGGTAAAAAAATTCTATCAAAAACTTTTCGCTCTTCACAGAGTTTTTCATAACGGTAATACAGCTCTTTTAAAATGCTTATATGCTCTTCATACTCAGCATATCTATCGGCACTCTCTAAATCTTCTATAGCATAAAGCTCCGCACTTAATTCTTGAAAAAATTTAAAAATATAGCTGCTGTTTTTTGTAAAAGTAAAAAAGTTTCTTTCAATTTGCAGGGCAGAAAATGCAGAAAAGTCTGAGGCTTCAAGCAGTAAAAGAATACGCGAATCTTCGTCTATGACCTTATAATCTTGCACCAAACAAAGATTACTCATAAACTCATGCATTGTGAGATAATCTGGTAAAAAAGAGAGATTGCTATCACTATGGAGCTGCTCATAGCGGATGGCTCGAGCAGAGGGGAGGACAATGGTTTGTGTATCCATTCTCTTACTAATACTCTGTAAAAATTTTGTTGCGAGTATCTACTTTGATGTTATAAAAGCGGCTCTCTTTGCCAACTTCAACTTTTACAATAATATCCCAAACACCTTTTTTCTCAAATTTTACATGCTCAACGATGTAATTTCCATTACGAAAAAGAGTACTCTGGAGTTTTTGATCATACTCATGCGTCTCAGGACGAGAAACTAAAAGTGTCAATTTTGCATTTGGCACACTCTTGCCCGACAAGTCTGTCACTTTAAATGCAAGATTAGACTCTTTACTGAGCATCTTTGGAACATAAGTAATCTTATATTTTTTATCAAAAGCAATTCTGTTTTTAATGTAATCATTCGCATTTTTCTCTGCTTCTTGATACTTTGTCATATAAGCATTTGAAACTTGTATATTTGCACTCTCTACAATAAAAACAGTTGCTACACAAAAGCCAAATACAGCAATAATCGCAAAACCTATAGAATAGGGCCAAACCTTAGGACTTATTTTCATCTAATTTCCTTTTTATCGCTCTTCTATTTTTAATGTATAAGTATAATGCATAGAGTAAAAACCCATAGAAGAGTACTTTAAACCCGAGTATCATGTTTTTGTTCGCATCTGCTGAGGCATGCTCTAACTTGACACCTTTTGCAGCTGCAATCTGTGCAGAGACATCATAGTAGCCATTAAACATCGCCCCAGAGTACTTCCCTAAAAGCTGATCTTTTTTTGTTTTATTGCCCAAAAGTGGTAAAATAGTCCCTCCCGAGTCACCACTCATCTGCTTAAAATCATCCCAACTTCGTGCAAAAATCACAGCCATTGCTATAGCTTGTGCTGTTGATGCTACAGGGCTCAAGACTTGTTTTTTGTTAAAATACTTATATAAAGAGTGATCATTTGCCTCTATATCAACTTTTGAATCCATCTCTACGAAGGTCATGACAATTGTTGGCTCATGAAAATTTTGTAAAATCTTTTTTTCATACAGAGCCACTGGAGTATTTTCTGGCAACTTTTTCAACATTAAAAGCCGTAGAGAAATACCTGTCTTTTCATAAAGTTCACTTCCTAAAATTTCTACTTCTTTTGCAAATTTCGGGTTATGAATAATTTCATCTTTATATAAATATTTCGCCATTAATTGCGATTGGAAAGATACGATGAGGATGAGGGCCGCAAGCCCTCGTGAAAATTTCAATGAAATTTCCTTATACTACTGTTAATTGCATTGCTGGAGTGAATGCAACATAAAGTGTAAATACCGCCATAAGTACAAGACCTACTGCTATAATTTTTTCCATTTTCTACCCCTTACTTTACATCAACAATGTGTTTTGCATTATCAACACTAATTCGTTGAATCGATTTAGCATCTTTAATTTCATAAAAGTTTGTCGCATTTGCACTCTGCACAACTATAGACTTATATGCCAAAAACCCTAAGGCACTCAGTAAAATAATTACAGCAACAAAAAAGCCACCGGCACCATCAACAGCAAATACATTTCTATTTTTTTCTGTCATGTTTCGCTCCTTATTTGCTTAAGCTGGTAACATAAGCACCAACTGCTTCTTTTTGTTTTTCATTAAGTCTATCAAACGCAGGCATAGCACCAATCGCACCTTTTTTCCCATGTTTCAAAACATCCACAACGAGTTTTGGAGTAAATGCAGCAATATCTGGTGCAACACCATCAATTCCTTTTCCATCCGCTCCATGACAAGAAGAACAAACACCAGCAAATACATCGCCACCTGCTCCACTCATACCATTAGCTACATAAGCCGCTACAGTGTCAATTTCTGCATCAGTAATTGGTGCATAATCTTTGTTTGCATTCATTAAACCGTTTCTATCTGGCATTGGATTTTCAAAACCTAGAAGATGATTGTTTGAACCATGTTCTATCACATCTTTCACTGATTTTGCAGCAAGTCTTTCATTTAAATTGGCTGCTTTTCCATCAATACCATCTGCACTCAGACCATGACATACTTTACACTCTGCAAGGTAAACTGATTCGCCCATTTCTACAAGTCTATCACCTGTAATGGAAGCATATTTTTTCTCAAATTTTTTATCATGTGCAGCAACTTCTTCATTATACTGTCCAATTTGTGAGAATGCATTTAAAGGATAACCAACAAGGAAGTACCACATACCCCAAACCATTGTTCCCAAAAATAAAATAGCCCAACCAAAAGGAACATTATTATTGTATTCACCAATACCATCCCAGTTTTCATCTGCTAATTCACCAGTAGCTGTGTCCACTTGCATTTGACGCACATACTTAATAACAACAAAAACTGTAATAACAACTAATGCAGCAGCAGCAAGAACCGTAAGTAGATTGATGATATCACCATTTAACCCACCCTTTGATCCAAGCACTGATACATATGTAAATCCAAGCATCGCAGCAACAATAACGACACCCCAAAGATAAATTTTGTTCATATATCTCTCCTATTTTTTAGACACTGCTGATATAGGTGTATCAGTAATGTCATCTTTGAGAGCAAGATTACCATACTCTTCATAATCATGTCCATCTGCATCTTTTCTTTTAGTATAAAGATGATAAATATAAGCATAAGAAATCAAAACTAAAATTCCTAATGCTCCGACATAACCATAAGCTTGTAATTCTGCAATACTCACTCTCAATCCTTATTTTAGACTATTCATGTATGCGATTAACGCAACAATTTCAGGTATTTTACCAGCTTTAACCATATCTTTTACATCTTGATCTTTCATATCAGCTGCAATTTTTTGTGCTTCTGCTAAAGCATCGGCTCTTGCACCTGCTAAAGTATCTGCAAGTTTTACAGTTTGTTTTGAACCGTCTTTCATAGGAAGCGGTTTGTTATATGGTACATCAAAGAAGTGTTGAATTGTTAATTGTTCTGCATAAGCAGTATCAACATCCGCTATATTTTTATAAAGCCAAGTATATTTTGGCATAATAGAACCTGGAACAACTGAAGCAGGATCTTTCATATGATAATCATGCCAATCTGTACTTCGGTAGTTTCCAACACGCATTAAATCTGGACCAGTTCTTTTAGAACCCCAAAGGAATGGTCTATCATAAGCATACTCACCACTCACAGAGTAGTGACCATAACGGTCAGTTTCTGATTTGAATGGACGAATAAGTTGTGAGTGACAAGCATTACAACTATTTTTAATATATACTAAACGACCAGTTAGCTGGAGTGTAGTATATGGTTTTGTACCAATTACAGGACGAGACTGTTGTGCAAAAGATGGCACTATCTCTATAAGACCAGCATAAGCAACAACAACGAATACAGTAACAGAAAAGAAGAACGGATGTTTTTCTAACCAATGAAACATAATAACCCCCTTCTCTTAAGCGCCCATAGGCGATGCATTAACTAACTCATCTTCTTCAACAGGACGAGCAGACATAGTTTTATAAATGTTATAAGCAAACAGTACAAAACCAACAAGGTACAAGGTACCACCAACAGCACGAATAGTATAATAAGGATGTAATACTGTAACAGTATCAATAAATGAGTATGCTAAGTTACCAAACTCATCATGTGCACGCCACATCATCCCTTGTGTAATCCCTGCAATCCACATAGAAGTAAAGTAAAGAACAATACCTAAAGTTTGAATCCAAAATTGTGTACTCATAAGAGATTTAGAGTAAATCTCACGTTTAAATACACGTGGAGCCATATGATAGAGTGCTGCAATAACCATAAATGCAACCCAACCAAGTGCACCATCATGAACATGACCAACAATCCAGTCAGTGAAGTGTGCAATCGCATTGACTGATTTGATAGCTTGAATAGGGCCTTCTAGTGTTGAGAACATATAGAAAGTTGAACCAAGAATCATAAACTTAATGAGTGGAGATGAAGCCACTTGTTGCCACTCACCTTTCATTGTAAGTAACATATTAATCGCAGAACCCCATGAAGGTAAAATCAAAATAATTGAGAAAATTGAACCTAAAGTTTGTACCCAATCAGGAACAGTAGAGTAAAGAATATGGTGCCCACCAGCCCATAAATAAACAAACATCAATCCCCAGAAAGCTAAAAGAGAAAGCTTATATGAGTAAACTGCTTGTCCAGACTCTTTAGGTAAAAAGTAGTAAATCATAGCAATAATAGGTGTTGTTAAAACAAATGCAACTGCATTATGTCCAAACCACCACTGTACCATAGCATCATTAGAACCTGCATACATAGAAACAGAGTGATACCATTTCCCAATACCACCAGAATAAAAGTAGGTAGGAATTTCCATATTATTAAAAAGGTGTAACATTGCAACAGCTAAGAAAGTTGCGATGAAATACCAAATAGAAATATAGATAGTTTTCTCACGGCGAATCCCAATCAAACCAGCGATACTAATACCCCAAAGTAACCAAACAATCGTAATACCAATATCCATAGGCCACTCAAGTTCTGCATATTCTTTAGAGTCTGTAATACCCATCAAAAGAGATACAACAATAATAGCTGCTGCTACTACATACACATAAAAGTGTGCTTTTCCTATAAACATTAAGAACTTAGACTCTGCCATAGAAACTTTAAGAACACGTTGCCCTATATAGTACCATGAAGCCCAAACACCACTAAGTGTAAAACCATAAATAATACTATTTGTATGTAACGGACGTAAACGACTAAAATTCGTATACTCTGCTAGTCCACTCCCCAAAATAGTATTGATAGATGGAAAAGCCATTTCCCAGGCTAAAAATACACCAACAAGCATACCCGTAATACCAAGGAAGATTGTTGCCCACATAAACAGTTTCGTAACTGAATAATCATATTCTAATGGACGGTCTTTAAAACGATTTTCCATATAGACTCCTCTAATAAGATTCATAAAAATTTTGTATAAGTATTAACTCTAACTTAAACAAAATTTTTAACTTATAAATTGTATCTATAGTTTTATTTACTAAACCTTAAATTAGCAAAATAAGTGCAATTAATTTTTATTATTATCTCTTTGTATAGCATTTAGTAACTCTTTATTCTCTTCTTGCATCTTGGCAAAAGCTTCCAAAAGCTGTGCATGCAGGGCTTCTTCTGACTGTTTAATATCTTTTATTTCGGCATAATATTTGTAAAAATCACTATAAGGACTCACACCTTTGGAGATAACTAATTGAAAATCTATTCCAGGGAAATAATACTCCCAAGAGGGTGAAACTGCCCTCACAACATCATTTTTTACTTTCCAAGTGATAAAAAATACAATAATCATAATAAGTGACATGGAAACGATATAGGCAACAATAGCTGTTGCAATACCTAAGATATGAAACATATAAGGATTAAAGAGAAGTCCATATGAAATAAGTGGAAGAGAGAAGAAAAAAAGTGTCACAATAGGACTTCCTAAACCACCAATGGGTGCTTTGTTGAAAATACTGCGTCTTTTTCCGTTTGTTTTTGTAAATGTTGCTAAAATTGTGCGAAGATTATACTCAGGCATAATAGTTCCTTTAAAATAAATTAAAGGAATTATAGCACTATTCTTATGAAAGTGGTTTAAATTTGTAGTATTCGTCTATAGCAACTAAAATAATAGTCGCTAAAAATGCTAAGTTAATTTGATAAAAAATCTTTCTTGCATTTTTAAGTTCAAATTTTTTGGACATGAGCTGTAAAGCACTCAAAAATCCTAAAACTCCTGTAAGAATTAATAACCAATAGATTATATTACTATCAACCCCAAACATGCTTACCATATAAATACCTGTTTGAATAGTTAAAACTAACCACACAAATGTCAATTTTTGTAAAGAAACTTTTCCAAATAACTTCATAGCCGTTGGATAGCCACCATCTTTATAATCAGCATAAAAAAGCATAACAAGTAACCAAAAGTGAGGAACTTGCCATACAAAATAAAAAAGCCCTAAAGCAAAAAACTGTGGTTCTTGCAGACTATGTCCTGCTGTTATCCAACCAATTGCAGGGGGAATAACACCTAAAATAGCTCCAGGAACAACAGCTAAAGCACTTCTTTTCTTCAAAGGGGTATAGACTGCGTTATACCAAATAAAAGAAAAAAGGAAGAGATTCACACCAATCATACCAATGAGATTGTAAATAAGTGCAATGGAGAGTAAAATAAGAATAGCGGCAATGATAATACCTGTAGTAGGTGACCATTTTCCAGAAGCGATTGGACGGTGTTTTGTCCGATCCATCTTAGCATCTTCTTTGTATTCTTGCACTTGATTTAAAGTAGAAACACCCATAGCGACAAGTAGTACCGCGAGTGTTGCGAAGAGCATATCCAAACCCATTTCGCCCTTTGCCATTACATAGGCAAAGAGAGCCGAGAGGCTCACAGCGAAAGAGAGAACAAACTTAGTTAAAACTATAAAGTCTTTAATCATTTTATTTGTTTAAATACTCCGCTATAGCTGAAACTTCTTTCTCTGTAACATATGGGAATTTTGGCATATTACCCATCATACCTTTTTTACCATGTTTTAAAACATTACGTAAAAGATCTACATCGTAAGTTACAAGACTTGGTGCAGTACCATACTGACCTTTACCATCTTCACCATGACATCCAGCACATGTTGCAAATGCATCAGGTTTTTTCCCTTGCATACCATTAGCTACATACGTTGCAATTTTTTCAGCATCTGCACCTTTGACTAAATCAGCTGGCATTGCACCCATAGCATATCCAAGTTTATTTTGACCATTTTCAATAACATCTAAAACTTGCTCTTTTGTTAATCTTCTTGTTTTCAAAGAAGGTCCAAAAAGTACTTTGTCTGTATCTATTGAGTGACAACTTTTACATCCATGACGTTGTAATACTGCATCACCTGAATTAGCATACTCACCTTTTGGTGTATCAAGATTGCTGTTAAACCAAGCTTCATACTTATCTTTTGGCATAACAACAACTCTTGAGAACATATAAGAGTGATCTGTACCACAATATTCAGCACACTCAATATCATATTCACCAACTTCTGTAGCATTGAACCATTGTTTTGTTACACGACCCGGAACAACATCCTCTTTCATACGGAAAGCAGGAATATAAAATGAGTGAATAACATCACCAAGTGGTGCTGTCATGTTTAAAATAATGTTTGTGCCAACTGGTACATAAAGTGCTGATTTGCCCATTGTACCATTTTCAACTACATGACCATTTCCATCCATTGTCGGTTTTGTATAAGCTCCACCAACTTTATGAACAAATCCATTTGCATTCGCAGGGTATTCATAGCGCCATTTCCATTTACTACCTTCAACTTTAATTGTAATAGCATTTTTTGAATCTGGCATCGTTCTTAAAGCTTTCATAGATGAATATCCATAATAAAAAAGAACAAACATCATAATAGTCGGAACCAATGTCCATGTAATCTCTAGACCTGTATGGTGGACAACATTTTCAATATCTTCTTTCTTTACATTGCTTGCACGGTATTTCCATGCAAAGTACAGCATTGGACCTATAACAGAAATCGCTAGTATAATTGAAAATACAAGATTTATGTATAGTGCTTGATCAACATCAGCTGCAAAAGTCGCAGCCTGTGATTTAAAACCTTCTAACATCTTTACCCCTTACTCTTCGTGGTGCTGTGCATGTTCACCAGCACTCACATGTTGTTCTGTTATGTAACTAGAATCTTTAAATTGGAAATGATCAACATCCGCCATTACTACTACAAAAAAGAATGCAACAAGAGAAAGTGCAAAGACAACAGTCCAACCAATCAATGTTTCACCCTTCATGTGCATATAATACATCACAATTATCCAAGCTTTTATAGCTCCAATCATTAATTGGATTCCAAATGTAGCATTTTCTAAAAACATATACGGCTGAATTAGTGTTACAGCAGTCAATAATAAAAGACCACCTAAAACTTTATAATAACCAGCTTTTTGTGCTTTGTATGTATTAATGTCCATGACCAGCTCCTATCATATAAAAATAAGGGAATACAAATACCCAAATAAGGTGTACTAAATCCCAATAAAGTGCAATATTGAAATGTAATATATGATGTTCAGGAGTTACTTTGCCCGCATTAATACGTTTAAGTAGCCATATCATAAGTCCAATACCTAAAATAATATGAAAACCATGTAAACCTGTCATAGTAAAATACATACCAAAAAATAAAATTTCCCCTAAAGGTCTTGAGTCAGGATTTCCAGCTTGTAGCGCAGGTAAACCTAAAAATACACCATCATGGTAATCTTCTGTCCACTCAACACCTTTAATAGCTAAGAAAACAACTGCAAGTATCATTGTTGCATAAATCATTAATTTAGCACCTTTGACATCACCTGCACGCATCTTGAGTAAACTAAGACCCATAGTCAGTGCTGAAATCAAAAGGACAACCGTATTTGTTCCACCTAAAAGGACACTAAACTCTGATGAAGCTTCAATAAAATCATCATGGTGTAGTGAAAAATAATAAGTCAATGTAAGAAACATTGCTCCAAACATCATGACCTCAGTGAGCATGAAAAGCCAGAAACCTAGCTTTCCACCGTAAAAGTCACCTTGCCACCCTTGTACTTCATACTGTTTTCCATCGCGAGCAGTCGCGATTTCTGGGACATATTCGTGTCCGTGTTCTTCATGAGACATTAGTCAATCCTTTGCATCGTTTCGTAATTAAATTTCACAACAGGGTCACCATGGTGATACTCGTATGGTCTAAAGTCTACATAAGGTACTTTAGAGTGATTTTCTAATGGTGGTGGTGCTGATGGTAAGTGCCACTCTAATGTTGTTGCATTCCAGTGGTTTGGTCCAACTTTTTCTCCTTTTTTAATTGCAGAGATTAAAACTGTAAACATATAAATAAGTCCAGTAATAAATACTAATGCACCAAAGAAAGAGATTTGATGATAAATTTGGAATTCTGGTAAGTAATCAAAATAACGTCTTGGCATACCTTGGTACCCTGCAATAAACATTGGGAACCATAACATGTTAAACCCTATAAAGTTAAACCAAAAAGCACGTTTTGCATGTTTTTCATTATACATACGACCAAACATTAATGGGAACCAATAATGCATACCTGCAAAGAGTAAGAAAACAACCCCACCAAGCATCGCATAGTGAAAGTGTGCTACTGAGTAGTATGTATCTTGTAAGTGAATATCTGCACCAATCATTGCAATTGTAACACCTGTTAAACCACCGATAACGAAAGTAACCATAGTTCCAAGTGCCCAAAGCATTGGTGTTGTCATATGGATTTGCCCTTTGTACATTGTAGCAACCCAGTCATAGAACTTAATCCCTGTTGGAATTGCAACAAAGAAAGTTAAAAATGAGAAAACAGTTTTTGCTAAATCTGACATACCTGAAGTAAAGAGGTGGTGACCCCAAACTAAGTAACCAATTCCTGCAATAGATGCAGATGAAAGAGCAATTGTTCTATAACCAAATACTTCTCTTCTTGAGAATGTAGGAATAATTTCAGACATAATACCAAATGCTGGTAAAATCATAAGATATACAGCTGGGTGTGAATAAATCCAGAAGAGGTGTTCAAAAAGGACTGGATCCCCACCCTTTGATGGATCAAAAATACCAATACCAAATACTTTTTCTAAAAGAGCAAGTACAAGTGTAATACCAACAACTGGTGTTGCAAGCAGTTGGATCCATGCTGTTGCATAGATACCCCATACAAAAAGTGGCATCTTAAAGAAGTCCATACCAGGTGCACGTAAACGGTGAATAGTTACAAGGAAGTTTAATCCTGTAAGAATTGAAGCCATACCTAAAATAAACGCAGCAACAAGTGTTGTAACAACATTTGTGTTTGTATTTAAACTATATGGAGCATAAAAAGTCCAACCAGTATCAGCAAAACCATGCCCTGTCCATAAAGAAGAGAGTGCGATTAATGCACCAGCAATATATAACCAAAATGTAAACCAGTTCAGACGAGGAAAAGAAACATCTTTTGCTCCAATCATTAAAGGCATTACAATATTACCAAATACTGCAGGAACCCCTGGAATAATGAAAAGGAAAATCATAATAACACCATGCAGTGTAAATGCTTGGTTAAATGTATCCCCATCTAAAATTTGTGCACCTGGTGCAAATAGTTCTATTCTCATTGTCAATGCTACAAACACTGCAACGAAAAAGAATGTGAAAATTACGGCTGCATACATCAAACCAATTCTTTTATGGTCTATTGTTAGCATCCATTGCCAAAAAACACTTTTTGGGTGCCCTATAGCACAGTGTGTTTCGCCTGCGTCTAAATACGATTTACTCATCGTTTTCTCCTTTTTTGTGATGATCTTCTTCTTTTCTACCCAGTTTAATTAACAAGATAAATAATCCGATTGCCAATAAAGACATACCGGTTCCTATGACTTTTTCCCAAGCAAAAACATACTTTTTATGTTCTGCATCATATGCAAAACAAAAGAGTAATGTTTTTGCTATAGTTGGTCCGACTTTTCCATCTGCTGCTTCTAACAATGCCATTTTTACATCAAATGGAAGTTCATCAACACCATCAAGATAGCGAGTGATTTTTCCCTCTGGTGACAATATAATAGTAACACTAGGATGCACATACGCCGTTAAACCAGTCTCTTTAGATACTGTTTTTTCAAATGCATATCCTACTGCATCTGCTAGTTTTCCTGAACTATTATTTTCACCGATAAGAAAATGCCAAGCATCTTTTGCATATGGTCTCGTTATTGAAGCCATAACACTCTTTTTTTTTGCTGCTGCCAATTGAGAAGACTCATCCTCTGCAAAACTTACAGTGACAATTTTATAGTCTTTATCTTCAACTAAATCCAATTGACTCACAACATTTGCCAAATCATTCAGTTGTGTGGTACAAATACCTGCACATCTGTAATAATTCAGCGTTAAGATAGTGGGCTTGCCCACCATCATTTTTCTTAAAGTAACATCTTTTCCGGACTCGTCAAGAAATGTTAAATCAAGCGGAACTTTCTTCCCTAGTTTTTCTGTTACACCTATGTTGGCATACAGAAAAGAGACGAGGAATGAAAACACCAAAATATATTTTGTCATAGAGACTCCTGTAACTATTTTTATGGATAATTTGAAAAATAATCCATAAAAAATCGTGAGAAGTATACTAAAGATTTAATTAAAGTTGCTTGAATTTAATATAAATTTTTATTATAATATATTAGTATGTTTATTATAA
>WFQD01000352.1 GCA_015487265.1 Sulfurimonas sp.
ATAAGAAAAAATTAGAAAGAACAGACATCTGCCTGTATGATATATTTAATATAGTACAAAAGTTAAAAAGTATTAATTTTAATACATATCGATGGAATAGTTTTAATACATATATTCATAAATTAATTACACATATACCAAACGATACGTCTAATAGTTCATTTAAGGAAAAGAGACTTTTCTTTTTAAGTATTTATTTTTACCATTTAGCCGAACTTTATCGAGCTAATGGAAATTTTATAATAAGTTATAATATGCTTCATAGAACAATGGATATATTTTTATATTACTTATGCGAAAAATCAAACACACAGAATTGCGGTGATTATCTATCCACAAAGTTTGATAAGTTAAATTTATACTCCCAATATTCATTTACAACTAATGAAAGTAGTATAATTAAAGAAAAATTGAATAAAAGTAGAAATAAATTATATTTGACACATGGTTTATACTCTATCCAAAAACAAGAATTAAATAAGATGTTTAATTTCATTAAACAGTTTATTGAAGATAAAGATGGTTGGACATGGAATAATACATTAAAAGATTTTCGATGCACAATCAAGTTACGTCCATTAGACTTATTTATGAATGAACCATCTTTTGAAACCTATTTTACAGAGGTGTCATTATCTCGATTTTGATAATAAAATAATCCTAAATTATTGTGATCAAATACAATATGGAGTGAGTACAATATAGTGATAATATTTGCTGTTTCGTCAGAGTGAGCCATATCGATATGCACAAAGCACGATTCATCTTTATAAAACGAAATGAGTAACATTTGCTGTGTTAACAAAAGAAGATGAGAGCTTAAGCGTATTTTTTTTATAGCATCTTTTTCTGATATAGAACTTCCCATGTTCCAATCTTGTGGTATAGGTAAACTTGAACTACCATGAGCAAAGTCATTGCGAATTAGCTTTATAAGAGACAAAGCCTTTCCAGAGTTATCAGAAATTTTTTTGTTATATAGTTCTTTAAAATTGATATCTTGATATGTTGAGTCTTTTTGAATAATTTTTTCTAATTCTTTAAGCAAACATGTATATTTAGGCAATTCAGGAATATAAGGGAAATTGTTTTTAAGAAAAAAGATTGCATCATCAATTATATTACGTCTTTTTTTTAAATTATTTGGAATTTTGGGCGGATTAATAATTTTTGAGATAACCTCTAATCCATTCCATATAAAGTTAAATATACTTATTTCATAAACAAATTTTTGTAGGGTTTCACTTCGCTTATCCTCATAATGAAGAGCTGTTCCACAATAATGTAAGGTATCATCAAAAGATGCGGTAATAATATTAACATTCTTAATAGAGGCAGCAAGTTCAATCCACTCAGAAGCTAAAATCCATTGAGGGTTTTGATATGATAGTTGTGAAAGAACTTTTGAGAATCCATCCGCATGTTCATTAATAGATAAGAGCATTCTTCTTTTTAAAACTCTTGTAATATAAAATCAAAAATATTACTATCTTGCTTCAAAGAAGAACTCAAAATATGATGCCCTCTAAAGATATGTCTTTGGAGGTGCTGCTCCAATTCCTTTTTTGATGCAATAGTAATATCATCAACGATCTCGATAGTATCCCAATAAAACTTGGTATAGTCATCGCTTCCTTTGCCTTCTCCCGTGATCTGTTCTAGTCGGTACTCTTTGCCATCTGTTTGCTCAAGATCGACATTATCAAAAGTATCTTCTTGGAGAGAGAATGAGATATTAAGCATAAAACGAAGATAGATCCATTTGGGTTCACCTTCTAAACTCAGAGCTTTACTTAGCGGAGAGATATAGTTTTCTATCGCTTGACTTGTGCGGATCATGATGCTTCCTCTATTTGTGAACCTAGTTCATTTCGTGTGATGTAGTAGGTGCTATATTTTAGTTTCTGTGATTGAATAAACTCAAATTCGCTGTCCGTGAGAAGTAGAATAAGATTGTCAAACTGCAGGTAGCACTCTTCTAAGAGTAGCTTTTTGTTAGCATTGGAGAGTCGTCCAAATGGTGTGTCTACCATTACAAAGGATGCAAACTCTTTATATTCTAAAATGCTTTTTACGATAAGAAAGTTAAGTACTTGCTTCTGTCCAGCAGAAAGTAGTTCTACATCAAGCTTCTTCTTTCCATCTGTAATTACAATACGATGTTTCCCATCAATATATATTTCATTAATATGCTTATATTGTTTGAGGAAAGAGGCTGTATTTTTAGCAAGTGTTTTATTGAAAATTTCAAGCTTCTCACTAAGCTCTTCAGTATAGACTTTCTCTGCAACTGTAGCGACCTCTTGGAGCTCTTCATAGCCTTTAAGGGAGGCGTAGGCACTTTGGTTCTCTTTAAAGAGAATGGTAAGCCTTTTATTAGTTTCCTTTAGTGCATCCTCGTTGTTCTTTATACTATTTTCCATATCTTCTATCTTATGCTGAAGCTCTATCAGTTGCTTCTGTTTAGCCTCTTTGTCTTCCATGAGAGAACGAGTGATCTCTTGCTCCATAATATTAGTTTCAGTATCTTGTATGGCAAGATCTATTTGTTTAATTTCATATTGGAGATTTTTCATTTTCTCCAATAATTTTTTAAACTCTTTTTGTGTCATAGGAAGGTGTATGTCGGTTGATTTTGTTAACATTAAGGTTTTAAAAAGCAAAAGAGCTTCCTCTTCTTCCATTGTGCTTCCAATTTGTTCAAAAAAGCGTCTAAAATGCGTTGCAAATAACTTCTCATCATTGAGTAGCAATGGGCTATGTGAACGCTTTTGTAAAGCAATAGAAAGTTCTTTATTAAGTAAAAGAGGTAAAGCAAACATATTAAGCTCTTTAAACTTTTGAGCAAGTGCAGAAATTACTGCTTGTTTCTCATCTTTTTGTGTATGTAACTCTTTTATTTTTTTATTTCTATTACGAATTTGAGTATCTAGTTTTTGTATATTGAACGATAAAGCTTTGTACGCTTTTTGAGATTGTTTAAGAAGCTCTTTATTCTTTTCAATACTATCCATTAAGTCAAAGCGATTTTTTTCTAGCTTCACTAACTCTTCTGTCTCTTTAGTACTGTTTTGTTCTAAAAGTCTCTTAGCTACAGTTAGAGAATCCTTTTTTACATACATTAACAACTGTCTCTTATACACATCTGACGCTG